>JBPCNU010000114.1:0-5779 GCA_051000975.1 Rubrobacter sp. | reverse complement strand
GGGACTCCTTCGCCGGGAGCTTGGCATAGAGCCGCCGCCGGAAGGAAGCGAGAAAGAGGAGGCCGAGAGAAGGAAGGAAAAGAGTGAAGTCGCGTGAGTTATGGGGTCGCTGCTTTTGCAGGAGATTTCGGACTTGACCCATCATCTACCATCGTCTCTACGCTGCCTCACATGAGCGACCTCATGAGATGAGGCTCGCAACTGACGGGAGGACCGCTTGTATCTGGGAGACTGCAGTATGGAACTTCGAGAGATTAGCCTGGATGGAGTCTGTCCTCGCAAACCCAGACGGTCCCGACCTCGAAAGATACCTCGCCTTGCAAATGAACGAAGACGTATGAGTTACCTCAAACCGATCCCCCGCAAAGTCGCCGAACACAACGGACTCTCGGCATCTATGAAACCGTCTATCACATCGTAGTGGTTCTTGCCGTCCAGGACGATGCGCTCACCGGATAGTCCGGCTTCGTTCCATGCGGCGAGGAAGTCCTCCGACTGCCGCTTCATCTCGTCCGGCTCCTGGCTGCCGTAGGCGAGCAAGAGCGGCGGTGCTTCTTCCGGTATGTGGAAGAGTGGGCTGTAGAGGCGGACTTCCTCCCAGCTGAACTGGAGTTGCGGCTGCATGAAGGTGTACGGGAACGGCGAGAGGTCGAAGAGGCCGCTCACGCACGTCGCGCTCTTTACGATGTCCTTCGGCAGACCGTAATCGTTAGGCCAGTCGGTCATGAGGAGCGTAGCGGCGAGGTGACCCCCGGCGGAATGCCCTGAGACGTGGATGCGATCTCTATCGCCACCGAACGATTCGGCGTTCTTGTAGATCCACGCGATAGCGGCCCGAACCTGCCGAACTATCTCGGCGAGCTTTACCTTCGGGCAGAGCGAGTAGTTGACCGAGACGGTCGCGACGCCCTCGGAGGCCGGTCCCCGCGCTACGAAAGCGAACTCCCCGCTCGTCCTCGCCCGCCAGTAGCCGCCGTGGATGTAGACGAGGATGGGAGCCGGGCCGTCAGCGTCCGCGTCGGCGCTCGGGGCCGGGTAGAGGTCAACGTACTCGTCCAGGGTCGGGCCGTAGGGGACGTTCGATTCGTGGGCCATCTCGGCCCGGAGTTTGTCGCTCTCGGTCTGGTAGAAGCGGGCGTAGACTTCCACGTCGGGAACGGTGTTGTAGAGGTTGTACTGGGCGTCTATCTCTTCCTGGGTTGCGAAGTCGCGGTAGAGCATCTTCTCTCCTTTACAGCGGTCTCATTCTCGCCACCAGCACTGGTGGTATCCCCCGGATGTTACGCCAACTCAGGGCGTTCGGGGCGTCTGTCTCCTCCGGGAAGCCCGGCTCCTCAAGGCCGTCGAGCACGAACCCGCAGGCGAAACACGCCCCGAAGAGCTCGTGCAGCGGGCGGTGGAAGTAGTAGTGCGGGTTCGGCTCACCGGGCATGCCGGCCCCCTTGCCGGGCGGGATATCGAGGTAGCCGGAGAGCTTTACGGAGCGCTCCACGGAAAGCTCTCCGGCTTTGTCCCTCATCTCCGCCACCAGCTTCGTGGCGTTGGAGTTGAAGCACGGGTGCTGCACGCTGAAGACGAACGGCGCGCCCGGCTTCAGGAGCTTCGCCAGCGAGCGAAGGAGCGGCTCGATGGTCACCAGATCCATCAGGGCCATGTTGCAGATAGCTGCGTCGTATGAGTGCTCCTCACCGAGGGTGAGGAGCCAGACTTCGTCTGTGGCGTCTGCGAGGCGGTACTCGATGCGGTCGCCTGACCCGGTCGAGTGCGACTTCGCAAGTTTGAGGAACGTCTCGCTGAAATCGGTCGCTACGACGCTCGCGCCGAGGGCGGCCAGTCTCCGGGTCATCACACCGTTGCCGCAGGCTACCTCGAGTATTCGCTGGCCAGGCTCGACTTCGAGGAGGCGTTCGGTGGCTGGGCCGGTGAGGATGTTCTGGAAGGCGTTGCCGTCGCCCATCATCCCGTCCCAGTAAGTAGCTTTCTCGTCCCAGAGTTTGCGGGTCTCTTCGTAGAGCGAGCGTAGGTCTTCGTCCATCTTCGTTTGTCTTCCCCTGCCCCGAGGTCTCTCCCGAACCCGCACAGTGTAGGAGCGTAAGGTGAGAAGTGCTTGAGGCTGCTCTGTTACGGTCGGTTGGCCGTGACGAAGAAGCTGCGCGGGATGCCCGGAACGCCGCGAGGTACCGGGGGTGTCAGCCGGTCGAAGTTGGCTTGCTCTTCGCCGGGTTGCGTGGCGGTGGCCTCCCAGCCGTGGCGAGCCAGGAATTCCTCCGGGGCGTTCGTGCCGAAGCGTCCTCGAGCGCCCCGCCTGGCGAGGGCGGAGAGTTGCGGCCACGCCATCGGGGAGAAGAGCAGGTTCCAGTTCATCAGGTCCAGCCCGAGGCGACTGCCGGAATTCGCGAGGCCGCCGATCTTGTCCAGAAGACTACGCACGGCCTCGCGCGGCAGATAGAAAATGAGCCCTTCCACGAGCCAGACCGACGGCTTATCGGCATCGTAGCCCGCTTCGAGGAGCGCCTCCGGCCAGGTATCTTTTTTCAGGTCCACCGGAACCGTGCGCCGACCGCAGGACGGCTGCGCCCCGGTGGCTCCGATCACGGCTTCCTTATGATCCAGAACCTCCGGCAGGTCCATCTCGTAGAGCCGAACCCCCGGCGGCCAGTCGAGGCGAAAGGCGCGAGTGTCCAACCCCGCCGCCGCGAGAACGACCTGCCTCACACCGGAGCGTTCGCAGGCGTCGAGCAGGAAGTCGTCGAAGAAGCGGGTTCGGATGACGGCGTACATCCCCGGCCCGTTCGTCGTGGAGGACACGGTGGATTCCATCCGCTCCAGCCAGGCGAAGCCTTCATCCCCGGCCAGTATCGCCGCGAGTGGGTCGTGAAACAGCCGATCTTCCCGTTCCGTCTCCCGGGCCCTCGCGGCGGCCATCCACCGCGAGGTCGGGGCGACGGGGTTGCTCCGGGCCTGCTTCATGGGAGCTATGATACGACTTCTGAGCGCGGTTCGAGCCATTCTCTGACCTGCCCCCAGACCGCGTTCGCGCCGGGGCCGGCGATCATGCCGACATGCCCGGCGTTCAGGGAGAGGGACTGTTTGTCCTCGCTCTTCGCGAGCCGGGTCGTGGCCTCGGTCTGAGCGGCCGGGACGACGTAGTCCCACTTGCCCGAGACGTTCAGCACGGAACACTCGATGTTAGCGAGGTCGACCGTCCTTCCCCGCATGGAGACCTTCCCCTTGACGAGCTTGTCGCCCTGATAGAAGTCCTTGACCCACTGGCGGAAGATCTCACCGGGGAAAGGCGCGGCGTCGTCCACCCATTTGCTGATGGCGAGCCACGACCTTACCGATACGTCCCGCTCGGCGAGCTTCCGTAGCTCTTTCAACCCCATGTCATACGGCCCGAAGCGTTGCCCGAAGGGACGGACGAGCGAGCCGAGCGAGCCGGCCTGAACGGAGGCCGCCGAGGTGATGACCTTGCTCGCGAGGTCGGTCGGCAGGTTCCCCATCAACTGCGGGACGACCGCCGGCTCGAAGTACGCGCCGCTGCCCCGGCTCATGAGCGTCCAGAGCCCGAGCGGGCCGGGGTTTCTGGGGGCGAACTCGGTTGGGGCGGAGAGCAGAACGAGGTTCTTGAGCGGGGCCTCCGGGAAGAGCGCGGCGTACACGGCGCACAAGGTGCCGCCCTGCGACTGCCCGAAGAGGCTGACCTCCTCGGCCTCGGAGGTTTCCAGGATGCTCTGTACCGCGCCGTGTATGTAGTCCAGGACGAGGTTCTCGAGGGAGAGATTCCTGTCCTCGACGCCGGATATCCCAAAATCGAGCATGTAGACGTCGAAGCCCGCCTCCACCAGGTATTCGACGAGGCTGCTGCCCGGGACGAGGTCCAGCACGTAGGGCTTGAGCACGAAACCGTAGGTCAGGAGGATCGGCACAGCGTGCTTCACCGCGCCGGGCTTCCCGTAACGAAAGAGTCGGGCCTTGTCACTCTGCCAGACCAACTCGCTGGGGGTCGCCCCAGTCTCTACCCCGATCTCCCGCAAGAGCACGTGCGTACCCGTGGCGTACTTCCTCGAACGAATGGTCTCCGGGCCGTCAGCGTCGCAGATCCCGAAGACCCCCGGACTTCCCGGAGAGAACCGGGGGACATCGTTCGTTCCGAGTCTCGCCCCGCTGGTCCATCGCCTGCCGGTTCGCATCCTGCTCGTGGGTAGGTTCCGGATCACGCCCGACCACCCCGCCCGAGGCCGACACTCTTACCGTTACCCTGGATGTTCGTCATCGCTATAAACCCTCCGTGAAACTGCCTGTACATCTTACTAGGTGCAGTTTACACATACACGATCAAAGTCAACCGACAACGCGCCCTGGTCGGACGAGAATGTGTCGTAGTGTGTAGAGAAGGCTACTGCGGGTCGAACAGGTTCTTCGGGTTCTGGACGAATATTTCGTCTATCTGCTCGTCGGTGACGCCGGCGGCCTGTAGCTGCGGGACGATGTTGTCGAAGACGTGGGTCGGATACCAGTTCTTGAGGAGTTCCTTGACCGCGTCGGGGAAGACGAGTTCTCGCCCGAGCCAGAGGTTCACGGTGTCGTTGGACATGTGCAGGCGACCTGTATAGCCGAGGCCGAGCAGCCCGAGGAGGGTGGCGACGCGGTGTTCGTCGGGCGGCGCGCCGACGATGCCCTGGACGCCGAAGCGGTCGAAGGCGACCTGTACGCCGTGTTCCAACGTCTTCAGGTGATAGGCGATGTCGGAGTTGCCGTCCATGTGGCCGATCATGCACTGGGAAGGGTTAGCCCCGAGTTCTACCAGCATCGCTGCCTGCTCCGGGCCCATCGTCCCTTCCTGAGTGTGGGTAATAATAGGCACGCCGGTCTCCTGCTGGGCCTTCGCTCCGCAACGGAAGAGCATCGCCTCGTAGTCGGTCATCACGTCCTTGCTCGTGGCGAGCTTGATGACCCCGGCCTTGATGCCGGTCTGGTTGACACCCTCCGTGATCTCGGTCAGCATCATCTCGAGCAGATCGTCCTCGCCCGTCCCGAGTGCCGCCCGGAACCGGAAGTACGCCGGAGCGCCCTCGCCCTCATAGTAGTAACCCGTCGAGCACACTATGTTGATGCCGCCGCGCCCGCTTATCTCCCGCAGAGCTTCCACATCCCGACCGCACTCGTTCGGCGTCGCATCTATAACGGTCTTGACCCCGGCGGCCTTGACCTTCTCCGCGACCCCGAGACCGACCTCTACGACGTGATCTCGGTCGTAGGCCCCGAACGTCGAATCCCCCTGAAACCCCGGATAACCGAACGCGAAATGCTCGTGCACGAGCGTCTTACCGAGCTCGTCCGACGATACCGGACCCGTTACCGTGTTCACCTGAGTAGCCATAGATATGGCCCTCCTTTCCCTTTGTTGGCTTGTTATGCGTTATGCGAACGCCGGAGCTTCCCCAAGCCCCGGCGACGCGCTGTTTCCTCCCTTTAGACCTTCGCCCTCTCGCGCTCCTTTCCCTTTCGGAGTTCGTGCCTGGCGATGGCGACGCGGTGGACCTCGTCGGGGCCGTCGGCGAGGCGAAGGATGCGGGCTTCGGTCCAGATCAGGGCAAGCGGGAAGTCCTGGCTGACCCCGCCGCCGCCGTGAGCCTGAATCGCCCGGTCGAGGACGCGCAGGGCCATGTTCGGCGCGACGACCTTTATCTGGGCGATCTCCGAGCGGGCTTCCTTGTTGCCGACGCGGTCCATCATGTCGGCGGCCTGAAGGGTTAGGAGGCGGGCCTGATTGATC
>JBPCNU010000113.1:0-15709 GCA_051000975.1 Rubrobacter sp. | reverse complement strand
ACTCTGGTGGGTAGGGTTGCCGGACAATTCGACGATGCAGCTTCTGACCGGCGGCGACATCCGGGTTGCATTCCGTAGGGAGGGAAGTGGCCGATGAAATCTACGTTCACGAAAGTCGCAGGCTTGTCGAGACATGGGGAATCCCGGAAACTGAAAAGTACCGGAGGTGGGACTCGAACCCACACGATCTTGCGATCATCGGATTTTGAGTCCGACGCGTCTACCATTCCGCCACTCCGGCGCGGCTCGACTATTCTACAGCCTGCAAACCTGGATGGCAGGAAACCGCCGCCCACTTCAAAGACCGGCGTTCGGAGACAGGCCGTCTGGGGAATAAGGTTTCATCGCAGACGGATAGCACTTGAAAGGGCGAGGTTTGAAACCGACACACGATTACGTTCGCCTCGTCGCCCCTGGCGCTCCTTGCCGCATAAGGGTTTATCTCTTTGAAGATGAACTGGACGCGCCCGTCATCCTCGTGGACGAGCCGCCACACAACCCGGCGAGCCCCGTTCTCGATGGTGTCGGAGCGCTCGCAGCCGGAGTCTTCCACGAACACGAGGCCGCTTTCTCCGGGCGTCCCGTGCCGGTCTTCATCCAGTACAACGCCACGCGAGACAGTTACTATCTACTCGTCTTCTCCGCACCCGAAGCCTTGCAATACAGTGACCTCGACAGCGGTGTAATCGCCCTCGGAAGCCCGCGCTGGAAGACCCTCGACCGGACCACCGTAGAGCGGTTGATCCGAAACTCTGGCTGAAGGTTCAGTCCTGATTTGGCTTTCTTGACAACAACAAATACGTGTACCCATAATGCCAACCGGATGAAACCTAGATCCGCGAGTTGACTCGGACACCTGGGATCAGGGTGTTGCGGGAGGGGTGCGGATATGCAGGGTCGTCCGTCATTTGCATTGAGGTGAGGGAAATTGGATAAGGAGGCTGGTTTGAAGAAGGTGCGTAGAGTCGCAACTGCGGTGGCCCTCGGGTGCGCTGCAAGCGTGTTGATAGCCGGTTGTGGCGGTGGAGGAAGCGGCGATAGTGGTGGTGGCGGAGGCGGCGGCGAGGCCGAAGCCGTGAAGATAGTCAGCGACCTCCCGCTTCAGGGGGCCAACCGGACGCAGACCGAGTCGATGGTAAACGCCATAGAACTCGCTATAGAACAGCGCGACGGCATGGTCGGGGATCTCCCCATCGAGTACGAATCGCTCGACGACTCTGTAGCGCAGACCGGTTCGTGGGATGAGGCGAGGTGCGCTCAGAACTCTCAGGAGACCGCGCAGGACGAGCAGGTCGTTGGCTGGATCGGGCCGTTCAACTCCGGCTGTGCCGCCATCGAAATCCCGATCCTCAACGAGGCGGGACTCGCCATGGTCAGCCCCGCGAACACCGCCCTCGGCCTCACCAAAGAAGGTGGCGAGCCGGACGAGCCGGACCGGTACTACCCGACCGGCGAGCGCAACTACACTCGCACCATCACCGCCGACGACAAGCAGGGCAGGCGCGGGGCGGTCCTGATGCAGGAAGAGGGCGTCGAGCGCGTCTTTATCCTCGATGACCGTGAGGTCTACGGTCAGGGGCTTGCGGACCAGGTCGAGATGGCCGCCGAAGAGCTCGGCATCGAGATCGTCGGGCGCGAGGGCATAGACGGCTCTGCGGCCAACTACCGGGGCATCATGAACCGCATCGCCGAGGAGGACGTTGACGCCATCTACTTCGGCGGCATCATCGAGAACAACGCCGGTCAGATCGTCCGCGACAAGGTCGCCGCCGGGATGTCCAACGACGACGTTCTCTTTATCGTCCCGGACGGCGTTCTGGTGGACACCTACATCGAGCAGGGCGGCGACGCCTCCGAAGGAACCTACGCGACGCTCGGCGGCGTTCCGGCTTCGGAGCTCGGGGAGCGCGGACAGGCCTTCGTAGACGAGTACGAGGCCGCCTACCCGGACGTGCCGATAGCCGCTTACACCGCGTATGCCTACGAGTCGGCCAACGTCATGCTCGACGCCATCGAGCGGGCCGCAGAAGAGGCCGGAGGACCACCTGAGAGGGCCGCGGTCGTGGAGCAGCTCCTCGCTACCGAAGACTACGAAGGCGTCCTCGGGACGTGGAGCTTCGACGAAGAGGGCGACACGACCCTCACGGAACTCTCGGTACAGCGCGTCGAGAACGGCGAGTTCACCCTCGACCGCGTACTGGACGTAAGCGAGGGGCAGTAAGCCCGGAGCAGCATAGATTCTCGGGGGCCGGGTCTCACACCCGGTCCCCGCTCTGTTTAGCCACTCTCGAAAAGAGAGCTAGAGAGGAATTCAGATGACCACCGGAGAAGCGAACAAACCCCGCGCCGGGGGAATCGGGCGGAGCATTCGCTCGTCGAGCTGGAGTTCGCGGCTCGCGGTCGTCTTGCTCATCGTGCTGCTGGTCGCGCTCGGGACGCAGGCCGTACAGGCCCCCGGACAGTTCCTGTCGCAGCTACTTATAGGCATCACGAATGGTTCCATCATCGCGCTCATCGCGCTCGGTTACACCCTCGTCTACGGAATTATCGAGCTTATAAACTTCGCCCACGGCGACAATTTCATGATCGGCTCCTTTGTCGGCCTGACGGCGCTTTCGGGGACCTTCCTCGGCCTCGGCTTCTTTGCCCCGATCACCGGCGACGCCGGAACCGCGATAAAGATACTGGGCGTTATCTTCGCCCTTGTCGTGGCGATGACGGCCTGCGGTTTCCTCGGCATGGGCATCGAGCGCATCGCCTACAAACCACTTCGCAACTCCCCGAGGCTCGCCGTGCTCATCACGGCCATCGGGATGTCGTTTATCCTGCAGAACGTCGGGATCATCTGGAAAGGCCCGGCGCAGGTTCCGTTCCCGGACCTGATCTCGAACGCCAACGTCTTCGGTGGCAACATCGTCTTCCGCTGGAAAGACCTCTTCGTCGTCTCCCTCACCATCCCGCTCCTCCTCGCCCTCTCTTGCTTCATCCGCTCTACAAAGCAGGGGAAGGCGATGCGAGCCGTCGCGCAGGATAAAGAAGCGGCCTCGATGGTCGGCATCAACGTCAACCGCACGATCTCCATCACCTTCCTCCTCGGTGGCATCCTCGCCGGGGCGTCGGGGGTGATGTTCGGGTTGTTCAACGGCACGACGGTCTTCAACGTCGGTTTCATCCAGGGACTCTACGCCTTCACGGCGGCGGTTCTCGGCGGCATCGGGAACCTCTCGGGCGCCGTCGTCGGGGGGATCTTGATCGGCATAATCGCGGCGATGAGCGATCAGTACATCGGGGTTCGGTGGACGGAGATCATGATCTTCAGCGTCCTGATCCTTGTCCTGGTCTTCCGCCCGACGGGTCTCCTCGGAGACCGCTCCGCAGTCCAGGGAGGGGGTGAGGAACGTGGTTAGAAAATACGCCCTCCCCGTAGTCCTTATAGCAATCGCCGCGACGTTCCCGTTCTGGGGGCCGGTCGTTGAGGACGTTACCGGGGTCGGGCTTTTCTACCCGGTCATCGTTATCAGTGTGTATATCCTGCTCGCCCTCGGCCTGAATATCGTCATCGGGTTCGCGGGGCTTCTGGACCTCGGGTTCGTGGCGTTCTACGCGATGGGGGCGTACGTCGTGGGCTGGCTGGCTTCGAGCCACTTCGCGCAGGTGAGCTTCTCGTTCGGTACGACGACGCAGTCGCTCTCCGGCGACCCACTGCCGGGGATTCATATTTCATTCTGGCTCATCATCGTCCTTGCGATGGCGTTCTCCGCGCTTTGTGGCGTGATCATCGGCTTCCCGACGCTACGGCTTCGCGGCGACTACCTCGCGATAGTCACGCTCGGGTTCGGGGAGATCATCCCGAGGTTCTTCCTGAACGGCGACAACCTCGCCGGGTTCAACCTGACAAACGGGGCCATCGGCATCAAGGCGATAGACTCGCCGGGCATACCATTTGCGACCGACCCGGCGTGGCAACGCTTCGGGACGCTCGACCTGAACCCCTGGTACTACACGATACTCGCCCTCGTTCTGATAACCGTTTTCGTGAACGTGCGTTTGCAGAACTCGAAGCTCGGTCGGGCATGGGTGTCCGTCCGGGAGGACGAGACGGCGGCGGCGGCGATGGGGATAAACCCGGTAACGACCAAGCTCTGGGCCTACGCGCTCGGGGCGATGTTCGGCGGGATGGCCGGGGCGTTCTACGGGGCGTTCATCAAGAACATCTTCCCGACGAGCTTCTCGTCCAACATCTCTATTCTGATTCTCTGTATGGTCATACTCGGCGGGATGGGGAACATCTACGGGGTCATACTCGGGGCGATAGTGCTGCAGGGCGTGAACTTCGCGCTCCTGCCTCAGATCAGGACGTGGGTGAACCAGATCGGGGAGGCGACCGGAAACGCGACCCTCGCGAGCATAGACGTCGCCCGCTACAACTTCTTTCTCTTCGGCATAATCCTGGTCGTGATGATGCTCTTACGACCCGAAGGCATCATCCCCAACCGACAACGCCAGGAAGAGCTGCGAGACGACGACCCGACCACCGGAGATGCGATGGGAGGTCCGGCCCGTGTCTGAGAACCAGAACAACGAACGGCCCGATATACAGCGGCGAGCCGATGAAGTACTCGCGAACGACCCGCTCATAGGCGAACCGATAATGACCGCGAAGGGCATCACCAAACGCTTTGGCGGTCTGGTGGCGGTCAACGCGGTTGACTTCAACATCCCGGAACGCTCTATTGTGAGCTTGATCGGCCCCAACGGTGCGGGCAAAACGACGTTCTTCAACATGGTCTCCGGTCTGCTCGGGGTGAGCGAGGGCAACTTCATCTTCCTTGAAAAGGACGTAACGAAGAAGAAGCCCCACGAGCGGGCGCAAATGGGGATAGGACGAACTTTCCAGAACATCCGGCTCTTCGGGACGATGAGCGTCGTAGACAACGTCCTGACCGGGATGCACACCCGTTTGCGCGGTCGCCTCCTCGGGGCGATCCTCGGCCTGCCGGGGACTCGCGGTGAGGAACGGGACGCCCGCGAGAAGACCGAAGACCTGCTCAATTTCGTCGGCATCCGGGCGCGTCAGACGTTTGCAAAGAACCTCTCCTATGGCGATCAGCGTCGGCTCGAAATAGCCCGCGCTCTCGCCGCCGAACCGAAGCTCCTGCTCCTCGACGAGCCTACGGCGGGCATGAACCCGCAGGAGACAGCGAAGCTCACACAACTCATTTACAGGCTGCGGGATGAGCGCGGGATCTCCGTGCTGCTCATCGAGCACGAGATGAAGGTTGTCATGAGCATCTCCGACCGGGTTACCGTCCTCGATCACGGCGAGAAGATCTCCGAAGGTCTTCCCTCAGAAGTCCGGGAAGACCCGAAGGTTATCGAGGCGTACCTCGGTACGGCGAAGACGGGATAAGGTTTACCTATGCCATTACTCGAACTACAGAACGTGAACAGCTACTACGGCAACATCCACGCCGCCCGCGACATCTCGATGACGGTCGAAGAGGGCGAGGTCGTCACGCTTCTCGGCTCCAACGGCGCCGGAAAGACGACGACGCTCCGGTCGATACACGGTGTCCTCGCGCCGAGGAACGGGAAGATAATCTTCAACGGCGAGGAGATACAGGGCATACCCTCGCATGACATGATCGCCAAAGGCATTGCACAGAGCCCCGAGGGACGTAAGATCTTCGCCCGCATGACGGTGCTGGAGAACCTCGAGATGGGCGCGTACCACCGTAAAGACAAGCTCGACGACGACATCGCCCGCGTCTACGAACTCTTCCCGCGCCTCAAGGAACGAGCTAAGCAAGAGGCCGGTACGATGTCCGGCGGCGAACAGCAGATGCTCGCCATCGGTCGTGCCCTGATGAGCCAGCCGAAGCTGCTGCTTCTAGACGAGCCTTCGATGGGCCTTGCCCCGGTGCTGGTAGAGCGGATATTCCAGATCATCGAGGAGATCAACAAACAGGGCACCACCATCCTCTTGGTCGAACAGAACGCGAACGTTGCCCTTGAGATAGCCAGCCGGGGCTACGTCCTCGAGAGCGGCGCCGTCGTCAACACCAACTCCGCCGCGAAACTGCGCGAAGACCCGAAGGTGCGTGAGGCTTACCTGGGGGAGATCTGAACCCCGCAGAAACAGGGAGCAGTGTTTCTATCTGCTCCTTTCTCCTGAGGTCTCTCGAAGTGGAACTCAGCGGCGCGCCTCTCTACACCCTGTAGTTTCCCCGTAGTTCGTAGTGCAATTCGTGAGCACGAACCGTCGCACGGTCCTTCCGCGCCGCTCCCACAATTCCTGAAACCTCGACTTGACCGGCGGCTCGAAGCCGACAAGAAACGGTTCATCGTGGACGCGGCGCCAGCGCGACTCGGCCTCGACCAGCTCCAGCATCGCTCTGAAGTAGTCTTCGTCGTCGGTGACGAGGCTCATCTCCCCGCCCGGCTCGACCGCCCGGTGCATCTCGGCAAGGAACCTCTCTCCGAAGATTCGTCTCTTCCTGTAGCGCTCTTTCATGCCGGGGTCGGGGAAGTGAAGTTAGATCTTCTCCACCGAGTCCTCAACGAAGAGTGGGTACATCTGACGGAAGTCTCCACGCGCGAACCGGATGTTCTCCAGGCCCGCGCCGGACGCGAGGCCGACGGCCCCGTAGAGCGACTTCACGTGCAGGTCCACGCCGATGAAGTTCGTCTCCGGCGACGTTTCCGCCAGCGAACACACGAACTCGCCCGTCCCGCACCCGACCTCTATTTCGAGTGGCCTCTCGTCCCAGAACAGCGAGGGCGAATCGAGGCGCGGCAGGGAGGCCGGGTCGTTGTGCAGGTCATAGCCCGGCAGGTTGACGAGGTACTTCTCTGCGGTTGCGTTGTCCGGCTCCGCCACGTTGAGGCGTCCGAGCTTGCGGCGTGTCATGGTCAGAGAAAGTATCATCTCGGTGGTGAGACGACACACCTCCTGAGGAGAAATATCGTGGCTGATACGGAAAGCGTCTTCGGTTATCTGGCCGAAGAGATGACGGTCCTGCTGACGACTTTTCGGCGAGACGGAACCCCCGTCGGAACCCCCGTGAACCTCGCTGTAGAGGGGGACCGGGCTTTCTTCAGGACGTGGAGCACGGCCGGTAAGACGAAGCGCATCCGGAACAACCCCGAGGTCGAGGTGGCACCTTCGACGCTGCGCGGTAAGCCTACGGGACTTCCGGTACGCGCTCGCGCCCGTCGGCTTCAAGGAGAAGATTCACGCTACGCCAGCCGGGCCATCGCCAGGAAGCACCCCGTGATCCACGGAAGGATAATCCCTGTGTTCCATCGCCTCAGGGGAAACGCGACCGTCCATTTCGAGCTGACGCCCATCGAAGAGTGAGAAGTTGTCAGACCTCGGGAGGGTTTTACCGACTTTTACAAGAGTGATGTCGAGTGGCTCCGGTATAATCACACCTTATGCGTATCTATCTCATTGACGGGTTTTCACTGCTCTACCGGGCGTTCTACGCGCTGCCGCAGACCATCTCGACGAGCGGCGGGCTGCCGACTAACGCGCTCTACGGGTTCACGTCCATGGTTCTGAAGCTGCTCGACTCCGAGGAGCCGGTCGGCATCGGGGTCGTGTGGGACGGTGGGATGCCGAAGTACCGGACGGAGATATTCCCCGAGTACAAGGCAAACCGGTCGGCGATGCCGGAGGAGCTTCGGATGCAGCTGGATCACCTTGATGAGATCCTCTCGGCCATGAATATTCACGCCGTCCGGGCCGAGGGCTTCGAGGCCGATGACGCCATCGCCACGCTCTCTAAAAAGGTGCCAGACGGTGTGGAACTCCTGATAGTTACCGGAGATCAAGACGCCATGCAGCTCGTCGGAGGGCAGGTGAAGGTCGCCCGCACGACGCGCGGCGTCTCCGAACTCAAGGAGTACACCCGCGAGACGGTCATCGAGGAATACGGCGTTACACCCGAGCAGATACCGGACTACAAGGGACTCGTCGGCGACTCCTCGGACAACATCCCCGGCGTCAAAGGAATCGGCCCGAAAGGCGCGTCGAAGCTCCTTCAGGAGTACGCGACGGTAGAGGAGATCTACGAAAACCTCGACGCCATCAAGGTGAAGGGCACGAGGACGAAGCTCGAAGAGAACCGCGAGAGCGCGTTCCTCTCCAAAGAACTCGCGACGATGCGCTACGACGTACCCGTCGAGTTCGACGCGGAGTTCCTGAAGTTCGAGGGCGTCTCGCCCGAGGTGGACGAGGTCATACGCCGCTACGAGTTCAAGAGCCTCGGACAACGCCTCTCCGAACTCCCGACCGTCGGTGGCGAACGCCTCGCCCCACCCGAACGCCTGAAAGTCTGCGTTTCTAACGAACCCGTCGACCTGAGCTTCGAGGCGGTCTCGGTCGCGCCCGTTGGTGACGGTCGCTGGTGCGTCGCCGAGTCAGAGGACGACGTCCGCCTGATGGATAAGCTGCCGGATAGACCCCTGCGTGTCCACGACGCGAAGAAGAACCGCGTCCGGGACGCCAACTTCGACACGTACCTTGCTGCGTATCTCATAAGGCCCGGACTCGGGAGCTACGACGTGGAGGCGATGGCCGCAGACCGGGGTCTCGCCGAGGTCGAGGTCGAACACGACGACGAAGCGGTCGTCTCGGCAGCTCGTCGGGCCGCTGTCGTGCAGGCTCTCACACCGAAGCTCCGCGAGGAGCTGGAGGAGATGGGCCTCGCCCGGCTCTACTCGAACGTGGAGTTGCCGCTCGCCGACGTGCTCTCCGACCTCGAAGACATCGGGATGCCCGTTGACGCAGCGACGCTTGAAGATGTGGGAGAGGAGATCGAAGGCAGGCTCACCACCTACGAAGCCTCCATCTACCAAGAAGCCGGGCGAGAGTTCAACATCGGCTCCCCGAAACAGCTCGGTGAAATCCTCTTCGAGGAGATGGGTATTCCATCCGTCCGCAAGACGAAGACCGGATATTCCACCGACGCGAAGGTGCTGAACCAGCTAGAGCTTCAGGGGCACGCCATCGCGAGCCTGATCGTCGGCTGGCGCGAACTGGCCAAGCTGAAGGGGACGTACATCGAGGGTCTCGGCAAGCTGATCCGGGACGATGGGCGGATTCACACGACCCTCCAGCAGGCGACGACCTCGACCGGGCGCATCTCAAGCGACTCACCGAACCTCCAGAACATCCCCGTCAGGACGGAGACCGGGCAGAGGATAAGGGACGCCTTCACTTCGTCACCGGGACGGAAGCTCGTCGTGGTGGACTATTCGCAGATAGAACTCAGGATACTCGCCCACATGACCGGCGAAGAAACGCTCGTCGAGGCGTTCACGAACGGCGAGGATATCCACACCCGCACCGCCGCCGAAGTCTTCGACGTGCGACCCGAGAGCGTAACGCCCGAGCTTAGAAGGCGGGCGAAGATGGTGAACTTCGGGGTGCTTTACGGAATATCCGGCTTCGGGCTCGCGACGCGACTCGGCCTGAACCTCGTCAACCCGGCGGAGGCCGACGAGTACATCAAACGCTACTTCGAGAGCTACCCGAAGGTAACGGCTTTCATGCAGCAGACCTTCTCCGAAGCCCGCGAACGCGCCGAGCGCGAAGGCGAAGTCCCGTACGTGACGACGCTCTTCGGGCGCAGGCGCTACGTCCCGGAGCTCGTCGACCGGAAGAAGAACGTGCAGAAGCTCGGGGAGCGGTTCGCCTTCAACGCCCGGGTCCAGGGGACGGCGGCGGACATCATGAAGGTCGCCATGATAGACCTCGCCCCGCGAATAGGAAATCTCCGGGCCGACATGCTCCTGCAAGTCCACGACGAGCTCGTGTTCGACGTTGACGACGATCAGATAGAAGAAGTAGCCAACCTCGCCGCAGAGAGGATGGTCGCGGCCTACAATCTTCACCCCCCGCTCGAAGTCGAGGTCAAGGTCGGGGAGCGGTGGGGGCGGGGTGAGCACCTCGTGTTGACAAAGTAGCGATGCGGTAGAATACAAAAAGGGTAAATCGGCGACGCAAGTTCGCGGTTATCTATTCGTTCTGGACCTGAACTCTATTACAGGTGAAAAAGGCGGATAGTTTGTATAATCTGCCCCTGCAAGCAAGCGACGACGAAGTGTTGGAAGGAAAGCAAGCCGTACATGACGGAAACCAAGAGCAACGTATCCCACGAACTGTCAATGAAGGATTTCTTCCGCGAGGAGAACGGGGAGATAATCCCGATAGACGAGAGCGTCCTTATAGATTTCAAGGACGGGGATATCGTCGAGGGGAGCGTCGTCCGGATAGACAAGGACGAGGTCCTCGTAGACATAGGCTACAAGTCCGAGGGTTTGATCCCCTCTAACGAACTCTCCATTCGAAAGGGAGCGGATCCGCACGACGTCGTCGAGCTGGGTCAGCGCCTCGAAGCCCTCGTTATGCAGAAGGAAGACGCCGACGGTCGGCTCATCCTGTCTGCCAAGCGGGCCGCCTTCGAGAAGGCCTGGAACCGAATCGAAGAGTCGTACAACGAACAGCGGACGGTCGAAGGGCCGGTCATCGAGGTCGTCAAGGGCGGTCTCATCATAGACATCGGGCTTCGCGGGTTCCTCCCGGCCTCGCTGGTGGACATCCGGCGGGTCAGGAACCTCGATTCCTTCCTCGGAGACCGGCTCGAATGCAAGGTCATCGAGTTGAACCGCAGCCGTAACAACGTTGTGCTCAGTCGACGGGCCGTTCTCGAAGAGGAGCGCAAGGAAGAGCGGGAGAAGATCCTTACGACGCTCGCGGAGGGCGACATCGTCGAGGGGACGGTCTCGAACCTCGTGGACTTCGGGGCGTTCGTGGACCTTGAAGGCATCGACGGGCTCATCCACATCTCGGAGCTCTCGTGGAACCATGTGGATCACCCCTCCGAGGTCGTCGAGGTCGGCGAAGAGGTCAAGGTCAAGGTTCTGGAAGTGGACCGCGACCGGGAGCGTATCTCGCTCGGTCTCAAGCAGACGCGGAAGGACCCCTGGCAGGAGGTCGTCGAGCGGGTCAACGTCGGTGAGATGATACCGGGGCGCATCACGAAGCTCGTCAGCTTCGGGGCGTTCGTCGAGGTCGCGGAAGGGGTCGAGGGGCTCATACACATCTCGGAACTCGCAGATCACCACGTCGAGGAATCCAGCGAGATCGTCCGCTCGGGCGACGAGGTGGAGACTCGTATCATTGACGTGGACGCGAAGCGTCGCCGCCTCTCGCTCAGCCTCCGCCCGAAGCGCGAGGACCGGGATGACCGTCCGCCTCGCCGCGAGCGCGAAGAGGGCGGCGCACCGCGCGGGGAGCGTCCGCCGAGGCGCGACCGGGACAGCGGCTCCAGCGCAGCGCCGCGCGAGTCGAGCGGTCTCAGGACCGGGGCGTTCGACGCGCTCTCCGACCTCGATCTGGGAACAAACGACGAGTAACGAAGACTTTACGCCCGACATGAGCGCGAGTCCGAAAAGAGAGCCGGTGACCATAGCGGTCACCGGCTCTTTCGCGTCCGGGAAGAGTACCTTCACGAAGATGCTCGGTGAGGCCGGGGCCGAGACGGTCTCCTCGGATCAAATAGTCCACGATCTTTACTCCGGAGACAGAGAGACCGCCCGGCGTATTACCGAACGTTTCGGAGATGTTCTGGAAGGCGACGGGAACATAGACCGGAAGAAGCTCGGCG
This sequence comes from Rubrobacter sp., assembly GCA_051000975.1. Lineage (GTDB taxonomy): Bacteria > Actinomycetota > Rubrobacteria > Rubrobacterales > Rubrobacteraceae > Rubrobacter. Next base: position 4,034 of record JBPCNU010000113.1, on the reverse strand, counting down.
CGGCTGTTTTCGGGGATGCAGAGGCGCTGAAAGACCTGGAGGCGATACTCCATCCGCTGGTGAAGAAGGAGACGGACGGGCGCATCGCGGCGAGTAAAGCGGAGGTCTTCGTGGCGGAGATACCGCTCCTCTTCGAGGCTGGTCGGGAAGGGTCTTTCGATTATACGGTGGCGGTGTTGCCTTCGGAGAGGCGGCGCTGGGAGTGGTCGGCGGAGCGGGGCGTTGACGAGGCGAGCTTCAGGGGTATAGAGGCAAGACAGTTCACCGCCGAGGAGAAGGCCCGGAAGGCGGATATCGTGGTAGAAAACGACGGTACGCTGGAACGTTTGAAAGAGAGAGCCGTAGAACTCCTTGCGAGAGTACGGCGGGAGAGAGGTATTGGCCGCGACACGGACGAAGAATGGCGTCAGGAATAGCGGGACTTTCCAGACTTACGGAGGGCGCGGGAGTTCTCGGCGTGGGGGCTGGGGTACGGTGGTTATGTTGCTGTTCGTTGCCATGCTCGCGGCGGGTGTCTACGCGCTGTACAACCTTGTAACGGAGCCGCCGGAGCGGGTTCAGCGGGCGGTCTATCCGCTGGCTTACCAGCAGACCATCCGGGAGGCTTCTGAGGCGTACAGTGTGGAGCCGACGCTGGTGGCGGCGGTCATCTACACCGAGAGTCGCTACGACCCGGAGGCCATATCCAGTCAAAACGCTCAGGGTCTGATGCAGATCACCCCGGATACCGCCGACTTCATCCAGGCCAACAGCGGCATCACCGGGGACTTCACCGAGCCGCAGACGAACATCTGGATGGGAACCTGGCAGCTCAGTTATCTCGAAGGACGATACTTGGGGGATGAGAGGGCGATGCTCGCGGCGTACAATTCGGGGCAGGGCAACGTGGATGGTTGGCTCTCCGAGCCGGGGTTCAGGATCGAGAGTGACATCCCGTTCACCGAGACGCGGAACTATGTGGATCACGTCCTCGAACGGCAGGACATCTACCGGGAACTCTACGGAGGTAACCTAAATCGAGACTCGTAATACATTCGAGGTAGTCAGCAATTATCAGCCGACGGGCGACCAGCCGAAGGCGATAGAGGGACTCGTCGCCGGGCTCGGAAACGGCCTGGATAGACAGACGCTCCTCGGGGTTACCGGGAGCGGCAAGACGCATACGATGGCCCGTGTCATCGAGCAGGTCGGGAAGCCCGCACTCGTGATGGCCCACAACAAGACGCTTGCGGCGCAGCTTGCCAGCGAGTTCGGGGAGTACTTCCCGAACAACGCCGTCGAGTACTTCGTAAGCTACTACGACTACTACCAGCCCGAGGCTTGCGTACCTTCGTCGGATACGTTCATCGAGAAGGACGCCCAGATCAACGAGGACATAGACCGACTCCGACACTCCACGACGAGTTCGCTGTTCACGAGGTCTGATGTCATCGTCGTCGCGTCTGTATCGGCCATCTATGGTCTCGGAAGCCCGGAGGAGTATCGGAGCAAGATGGTCGTCTTCGAGGAGGGCGGATTTTACGACCTCGACGACGTTCTTCGGGATTTGATCAAGATCCAGTACACGCGTAACGACTACCAGATCGCCCGGGGCAACTTCCGCGTGCGGGGCGACGTGCTGGAGATTCAGCCCGCTTACCAGGACACGGTCTACCGCGTCTCGTTCTTCGGGGACGAGATAGAGAGCGTCAACGAGGTTGACCCGCTCACAGGCGAGGTCCTGCGTGAACACGGCCTCGTCACCATCTACCCGGCGACCCACTTCGTCACCGACGAGGACAAGCTGGGCCGGGCGACAAAGGACATCGAGGCGGAACTCGAAGAACAGTACGCCTACCTCGAAGGTCAGGGCAAGGTGCTGGAGGCGTACCGACTCAGGCAGCGGACCCAGTACGACCTTGAGATGATGCGCGAGCTCGGGTACTGCTCCGGCATCGAGAACTACTCGCGCCATATGGACGGTCGCCCGCCCGGCTCGACGCCGTTCACGCTGCTCGACTACTTCCCGGACGATTACGTGACCTTCCTCGACGAGTCGCACATCACGCTGCCACAAATTCGGGGTATGTACAACGGCGACCAGTCACGCAAGGGAACGCTCGTCGAGCACGGTTTTCGGCTCCCGAGCGCGAAGGACAACCGCCCGCTCACCTTCGACGAGTTCCTGCTCAAGAGCAACCAGCTCGTGTTCGTCTCGGCGACGCCGGGGCCTTATGAGCTTGAGAACTCGCAGCAGATAGTGGAGCAGATCATCCGCCCGACCGGCCTCGTCGACCCGCCGGTGGACGTTCGCCCGACGAAGGGCCAGATAGACGACCTGATGAACGAGGTCGCCATTCGCGTCGAACACGGAGAGCGCGTCCTTATCACCACGCTCACGATAAAGATGTCCGAAGACCTGACGGACTACCTGCTGGAGCACAACGTCAAGACCCGCTACATGCACTCCAACATCGAGACGCTCGATCGCATCCAGATCATAAGAGGCTTGAGGACCGGGGAGTTCGATGTTCTCGTCGGCATCAACCTGCTTCGGGAAGGACTCGACCTGCCGGAAGTGACGCTCGTCGCCATCTTAGATGCAGACAAGGAAGGATTCCTGCGCGGGGAGCGTGCCCTGATCCAGACCATCGGGCGTGCCGCGAGGAACGTGGACGGGCGGGTGATCATGTACGCCGACCGGGAGACGGCTGCGATGAAGGCCGCGCTCGGGGAGACTTCGCGCAGGCGTGAGATCCAGGCCGCCCACAACGAGCGGAACGGCATCACCCCGAAGACCATCAGCAAGGGCGTGTCGGACATCCTGGTCGCGGCGGAGGCGAAGGGACTCTACAAGACCCAGCGACAGAAGAACACCGAGCGGAACACTTCGGATGACCCGAAAGAACTGCGCGACCTCATCGCCAACCTCGAAGCCGAGATGGCCCTCGCCGCCGAAGACCTCAAATTCGAGTACGCGGCCAAGCTGCGCGATGAGATCAAGGACTTAGAGAGGCAGTTGCAGGAGGCTACGGGATAGGCTTTGAGTACAGAGTCTGGAGACAGCAAGCCTCGAATTAGTCAGATCAATTCAGAAGCGGGTCTGCTTGCTGCGTTGTTAGGAGTTGCATATGTCGACGTACTTTGACACCAGAACTGTTCGATTTGAATTCTACGAAGATCACCCTATGGTCGAAGGTGCTGAACCAAGGTATATCATCATAAGTGAGCTTGATCTGTTCGCTGATGGGAGCAGCGAAGCGGAAAAGCTCGGTCAGATCGTAGAGCGAGGCAGAGTCGATGCCGGATACCCTAATACCTTCATAACCGAGACACGAACACAAACAGACTGGGGTGCTTCCGGCGGCGGTCAAGAGATCGTCATTCAACTCATGACCGACCCGGGAGTGAAGGCAGTAGCGGAGAATCTGGCCTGGAAAGCAACCCAGGGTGCGGCCTTGGGAGCAGGGTCTCTCATGGCTCAGAGCGTACTGAAGAAGCTGAAGCAATTACGGCGAAAAGACCGTGATGAATCCAACGATGAGACCGAAGAACCTCAAGAGAATGCCGATCAGGTGCAGCATGCTGATCTCGACTGGTCGATCATGCGTGCAAAAGGCTCTGTAGCGAGTGCCTATAAACTGGAGTGGGATGATCTGGATGTCGCAAACGCGAATCGAGTAGAAGATGTCTCTCAGGTAGTTTTGGAGCACTTGCCCTCGACGCGCCGTTTCCGAACAATAGTGGACCAAGATGGATATTCTATGTCCATTGAGCCGTTAAGCTCGTCCTCTTGAGGTTGTGAAATAGACTGATCTCAAGAGTTGTAGATTGCTGGTGGTGTGGACCGCGCCCTTCGGGTCGAAGAGGCAGAGCATAATAGCGCAGACTATCCGGACGTTGTTCATTGCGAGGAGAGCAAAACTGTAGAAAAGACTCTTCGAAGTACCAACAAAGTTGCCGACCAAACTTCTTAAAGAACAATGTTTGTAGCTTAGAGGCTCCGCCAGTAGGCTATGGTCGGCGACAAGGTCGGCCCTCCCAGCGGTAATGGG
>JBPCNU010000112.1:0-3004 GCA_051000975.1 Rubrobacter sp. | reverse complement strand
AGGATGAGGCCGGCCCTCACCACCCCGTCGCGACCGAGCGAGGCGTCTAAGATCCCCGAGAGCACGAGCAGCACCCCGAGCGCGCCGAGTACGGCCCCGGCCTGAAAGGCTCCCCCGGGCTGGCTCGTGCCCGCCCAGAGAAGGTACATCCCGCTGACGACCATCGCCGGGCCGAGCAGCCGCACGAGGCCCGCGAGGACCGGCGAACTAGATGCCGGCGACTCTATCTCGACCGGAGACAGCCCCAGCGACCATACGCAGAGCGCGGCGAGCAGGAGTACCCCGATCTCAAGGAGCGTATCGTAGCTCCTGAAGTTGAGCAGCACCGCCGTTACCGGATGGCTGACCTCGCCCTGCTCTATAGCCGCGAAGACCTCGGTGGGCAGGTCTATCGCCGGAACCGGGAGCGTGAGAAAGGCCCACGCAAGACCCGCCGCGAGGGCCAGTACCGGCAACGCGACGACGAACCGGGTGAGACCCGGACGCGGTATGTCATCGGTCGGTTCGGGGTCTACTCCTTCGGAGGAGCTTCGTGTTCTCGAAAGACCCCCGACGGCGTTCAGGAAGAGCGCGCCCGTTAGCCCGGCCCCGATAGCGGCCTCGGCCAGCGCGATATCCGGCGCCCCGAGACGCGCCCAGGAGATCGCGATCAGAAGCCCGAAGGCGATAAAGAGCACCGCCGCGCGGAAGAGGTCCCGGGCGGCGAGTATCCGCCAGGCGAGAACCGGGAGGGCTGCGGCCAGGATCACGTCGAAGACGAGCCCGACCGAATCTAAAGAGCCACTCAGGCCACTCACGGCTTTCTCCAGGGCTTGGCTCCACCTGCGAGAGCGGTAGAGGAGATCAAATGCGCAGCAACCGCCCCGGATACAAGGACGAGAAACCACACAAAGACCATCTTGAGCGAGAGCAACACCGAACCCGTCTGAAGCGCGAGCCCCAGCACGAGAAGCCCGAGCCCCGTGTTGTCGGCCTTCGTCAGCGAGTGCAAGCGCGTAAAGGCGTCGGGGAACCGGAGCAGCCCGACCGTCCCGGCCAGAAAAAAGAACGCCCCGGAAACAACGAGCAATACGGTCGCGATGTCCAGCACGAGGCTCAAGCGTCTTTCTCTCCGCGCCCAGTCCCGCCCTGCGGCTCGTTCTGCGACGCACTTTGCGACGCGCCTTGCGACGTGCTGAGCGGCACGCGCACGACGAACGCAACGGTCGCGACCGCGCTTAGCAGACCCAGCACGAGCGCCACGTCGACCAGAGCCGGGACGGAGAGAGCCATAGAGAGCAGGAGCAGCATCGCCACCCCGGTCGTGCCGAAGAGCTGCGCCGAGAGCATCCGGTCTGCCGGCGTGGGCCCGAGGTAGACCCGGACGAGCCCGGCAAGGATGTTGATTAGCAGGAAGGCCGCGACAGCGGTGTAGAAGACCGTCACGCCGAGCTGTCCATACCCTTCAGACCGAAGAGGTCCGAGACTCGCCGTTCGAGGTGTTCGGTTCCTTTGCGGGCGGAGTCTATTCCGACAAGTGAGTGGACGGAGAGCCGGTCGCCTTCGAGGCGCGCTCCGAGGGTTCCGGGGAGGAGGCTGATGACGGCTACCATGAACACCCGTGCTGGATGATTCTCGATTGAGAGCCGGTACTCGAGGAGTTCTGGTTCGAGTGGAAGGCCGGGTCTCATGGCCCGTAGCGCAACGTCGAGGCCGCCGCTCAGGGACTGTCCAAGAAAGAACGGCACGAAGCGCAGCGTCCCGCCGAGCGTCCACCGCCAGTCGGCGACGTTCCGGGTCAAGAACACGCTCAGAACCGTCGCCGCAGCGACGGTGAGCACACCGATGTACCAGTTGCCGAAGTCTCCCCCCGTGAGGAGCAGCCACAGCCCGCCGAGAAGCCCGGCCCGGCCCACGAACCTCATCGCCACCGGACGCATCGAAGCACACCCGTCACCGTCCTCTGCCCGCCGCGCATCCAGACGCCGCACCGCAGCCGCAGATGTGAGATCTATGGGAAGACACTGAAGACACCCTGTCTAGAACCCGGCTCGCTGACCGAGCTATATACCCTGAACCTGTAACCAAAAACAACCCGAAAACTCGATAGTACTTCCCCGTCGGAGGCCTCTCTTAAACCGTATATGGGTTCAGACGTTCTTATTGCCGCCAGCCTCGTTCGCCAGCCCCGTCAGGTCTTCAGCGAGGGAGAGCCAGCTCAACCGCCGGATACTGTTCTCCCGGACAATGCGCGAGCAACGCTCCCGCTCCTCCTGCGGGAGCGAGAGGTAGTCCGTCAGCGCGGCCTGCAGGTTATGCTCGAAGTCGTCCATCCCGACGGTAACGTCGAACGGCAGCCCCGCCCCGACTATCGCCCCGGCTTCGGCGAGACCCGAATGCCGGGCCACGAACGGCACGACCCCGCTCGCCGCGAACTCCGCCGCTACGAGGCCGAAGATCTCCGGGAAGATAGACGGCACGACCGCCACATCCGCCTCCGGAAGCACCTTCGCCAGCGCTTCATGCTCAAGTGGCCCGACGAACTCCACCGCCTCCCAAAGCCCCGGCCGGGATAGTCCCCGTCCGACCTCGAAGTGTTCCAGCTCTCCGGACGGCTGCCCCTCGAGCCGCCTGCCGAGCTTGCCGAGCCGGACCAAAGAAGCTTCACCCCCAGTCGAGATGCCGAGCGTCAGGGTTTCGAGTCCTTCGCGGAAGGTCCCAAATCCGATGACGAGTAGCCTCGCGTTCGGGATGTTCCGTCGCACCCCGGCGAACGCTGAGATAAGGCTGTGGACGCCCTTTGAGTGGATGAGCTTCCCCACGTACACGACGAGCGGTCCGCTCCTGGAGAGGAAAGCCTCCAGCCGATCCCCGGCGTCGCGATCGTGGATGCGCGGGTAGTACGATGCCGCGACCGCGTTCAGGGCCAGCAGAAGCTCCTCTTCGTCGCGGCTTTCGGTCAGGGCTTCTACGATGGCTTTCGTCTGTTCCGGGCCGCGTCCTTCTCCGCCGAAGAGTGAGTTCG
>JBPCNU010000111.1:0-4804 GCA_051000975.1 Rubrobacter sp. | reverse complement strand
CCCTTGCGGCCCGCGCGAGCTCCAGGTCGCCTCCGACGGGCCGACCACCGAGCCAGCCGTTGAGCGCGCCGAAGATCTCCCTGAGTTCGTCCTCGTCTACGTTCGTCGGCAGCGTGAGCGTCGAACTCGAGGACGACCCGCTCTCCATCGAGACGACCAGCAGCAGCGTCTTCTCTGGGAGCGGCAGGAAGTCCACCCGCGAGAGGGTCTCCCCCATGGCGCTCGGCCCGGCGACCACCGCGAGGAGCCGCGTTACATCGCTCATCCCCTCGGACACGTCGTCCAGAAGCTCATCGAGGCTGCGACCGTCTCCCTGCGGGCTGAACTGTGGCTCCCGGCGAGCGTCGCTGGCGAGCAGCGAATCTACGTAGAGCCGGTACCCGGCGTCGGTCGGGACGCGACCGGAGGAGGTGTGAGGGTGCGTAAGAAGCCCTGCGGCTTCGAGGTTCGCGAGTTCGGCGCGAATGGTCGAGCTGCTAGTGTCCACGCTCTCCGTGAGGACCGCGCTTGAAACGGGCTGCCCGGTGGAGATGTATAACTCCAGGGTCCGCTCCAGAATAGTACGCTGCCGGGCTGTGATCTCAGGGTGCTTCATAGGTTGATAGATTTTAACACGCTGCACCCAGCCTCAAACCCGTCGGAGCTTGAGGAGCGTCACTTATCAGATGCGGATGGCGGCGAGGAAGGCTTCCTGCGGTATCTCGACGTTCCCGACCTGCTTCATGCGCTTCTTACCGGCCTTCTGCTGCTCCAGGAGCTTCTTCTTCCGGGAGATGTCGCCGCCGTAGCACTTGGCGATGACGTCCTTGCGGTAGGCCCGAACGGTCTCGCGAGCGATGATCCTCTTCCCGATTGATGCCTGAATCGGAACCTCGAACTGCTGGCGCGGTATGAGTTCCTTCAGCTTCTCGACTATCGCCCGCCCCCGGTAATACGCCTTCTCGCGGTGAACGATGAACGAGAGCGCATCTACCGGGTCTCCTGAGACAAGGACTTCGACCTTCACGAGGTCGCTTATTTCGTAGCCCTTCGTGTCGTAGTCGTAGGAGGCGTAGCCGCGCGTCCGGCTCTTCAGCTGGTCGAAGAAGTCCGTGATTATCTCACCGAGCGGCAGATCATAGGTGAGCTGAACCCGCTTGGATGAGATGTACTCCATCCCGATGGAGACGCCGCGCTTCTCGTGACAGAGTCCCATTACCGCCCCGACGTACTCCTTCGGGCAGATCACGGTCGCCGTCACCATTGGTTCGCGGATCTCCTCGAAGAACTCCGGCAGGTCCGAGGGGTTCGTTACCTCTTCGGCCTCGCCGCTCGTCTCCGTTACCTCGTACTTCACGCTCGGAGACGAGGCAATTAGGTCGAGGTCGAACTCACGCTCCAGCCTCTCCTGGACGATCTCCATGTGAAGGAGTCCCAGGAACCCGCACCGGAAACCGAAGCCCATCCGCGAGTTCTCCGGCTCGAAGAAGAGCGCGGCGTCGTTGAGCTGCAGCTTCTGTAGCGCGTCCCGGAGCCGCTCGAAGTCATCCCCGACCGTCGGATATAGACCACAGTAGACCGTCGGCAAGACCTGAGCGTAGCCCGGTAGCTGGTCCGTTGCGGGGTCGTTCACCCGCGTTACCGTATCGCCGACGCGCAGGGCTTCGATATCCTTCAGCCCGGCGATGATATAGCCGACCTCCCCGACGCCGAGCTTCGCGAGCGCGGTCGGTTTCGGAGAATAGCAGCCGACTTCAAGCACCTCGAACTGCTCCTCGGAGCCCATCGCCTGAACGCTGTCGCCCTTCTTCAGCGAGCCGTCGAAGAGCCGGACGAGGGAGATCACCCCCCGGTAAGCGTCGTAGTGCGAGTCGAAGACGAGGCCGCGTGTCTCCGGCACGTCGGTAGTCGGGGCGGGGATGCGGTCGGTAACAGCGTCGAGTACGTCCGTAACGCCCTGTCCGGTCTTCGCGCTGATCTTCAGGATTTCGCTCTCGTCCACCCCGAGAAGCTCGACGATTTCCTCCGTCGCGGCCTCTACGTCCGCCACCGGGAGGTCTATCTTGTTCAGGACGGGGATGATCTCGAGGTCGTGTTCCATAGCCAGGTACAGGTTGGCGAGGGTCTGAGCCTGTATTCCCTGGCTTGCGTCCACGACGAGGAGCGCACCCTCACACGCGGCTATCGCCCGCGAGACCTCGTAGGAGAAGTCGACGTGGCCCGGCGTGTCTATAAGGTTGAGCATGTACTCGGCCTCGGAGTCTCCGCCGCTTGCGGATTCGTCGCGACGATAGACGAGCCGAACGGCCTGTGCCTTTATCGTGATACCGCGTTCGCGCTCGATATCCATGGAGTCGAGTATCTGATCCATCCGTTCGCGTTCCGGTACCGCGTCCGTCAGGTCGAGCATCCGGTCGGCGAGGGTGCTCTTGCCGTGGTCTATGTGCGCGATGATGCAGAAGTTTCGCGTCCGCTCGATGGTGCGGTTTTCTCCGCCGGTTGCGCGGGTTTTCGTAGTTTCTTTCGGGTTTTTCACGGTCGGATTTTACCACCTTATGATGATTGTCCCTTTGTTCCCAATGTGTTACATTCTTCTGGTTCGGGTGAGTGTACCTTGCGGTGCCATACGTCCGAAGTCTGTACCGAAAAGAATTCAGAGCGGATCAACGGGAGTATTACATGCCAGCACCGTCCAAAAGGGACAAGCAGAGCGTAAAGAAGTTCGAGCAGAAGCGCGGCGAACGCTCGAACCTGCGGAGTATCTCGAAGAACTTCTACCGGGCTATCGAGTCAGGCGATGTCGAGAAGGCCCGCGAGGTCCGCGACCACGCCCAGAAATCTTTCGATAACGCCGCCTCGCGGGGCCTCATCCACACCAACAAGGCCTCCCGTAAGGTGAGTCGCCTCGATCTCGCGCTCGCAAAGGCATCCAGCACCGCCACCGAGTAAGCGATCTTGTAGCAGAACCTTACAACAGAGATTTTCCGGCCCGGAAGGCAGAACCCTCCGGGCCTTTCTCGCGCCTTGGGATCCGGAGGTTTCTACCGGGTGGTGAGGCCGACGACGGCCATCTCCAGTTGCAGGGCGTCGGGTAGGTTCGAGCCGCCTTTGAGACCGCGTTCGAGGTCGAGGACGACGGCGAGGGCGCGTTCGAGGTCGTTCTCGGTGAAGCGGCGGCCCTGTTCGTCGAGCTTCTTTGCCACGAAGGGCGGGATCTTGAGGTCTCTCGCGACCTCGGGTCTCGGGGCTCCGCGAGAGACGAGGGCCTTGGCGCGAGCGATGAGTTGGAGCTGGCGGCGGATCATGAACAAAACCCGCATCGGCGGCTCGCCGGTCGCGGATAGTTTTCCGAGCGTCTGTACTGCGCGCCCGATCCTTCCGGCCCCGAGTGCATCCACGAAGTCGAAGATATTGGACTGGACATCCGGCGCGATAAGCAAGTCAACGGCTTCGAGCGTTGCCTCGTTTTCTCCGCAGTAGAGCGACAGTTTCTCGACCTCGCCCACGAGCCTCGCCTTGTCGCCGGAGCAGCGGGAGATCATCTCCTGGGCAACGTCCTCGGGCACCGTGAGGCTTTGCTTCTTCGTGTGCTGCACGAGCCACTTCTCTAGGGATTTTCCGGTCGGCTGCTTGAACTCGTGGGCCTCACCGGCTTTGCTTACGGCGATGAGTAGTTTCTCCCGCGCCCCGATCTTGCTCGCGAGCATTACAAGGTCCGAACCCTCCGAGGGGTTCGCCACATAGTTCAGCAGCTTCGCCTTCTGAGCAGCATTCCACGCGTCGAGGTTTCGGACGAGAACGAAGATGGAATCCCCGAACAGCGAGAACGAGTTGCACTCCGAGAGGACGCTCTCCGGGGTCGCATCGGCGGCATCGAAGGTTTCGGCGTTGCGTCCGGCACGCACCTTTTCGACGCTCCGGGTTTTGCGTTCCTCGTCGTCGCCGTAGAGTAAGTAGACGGTCATACGTTCATTCTAAACGCTCGAAGGCGCGATTCGTCCAAGCATCACCGAGGTTCACGAGAAAGAGCCAGGCCGCGACCCAGAAAGCCCAGCGGCTCTCGGGGACGACGAACCGGCACAGCCCGGCGGGGATGCAGCCGATATAGAAGGATCCGACCATGAGCGCGGTTACGCCGGGCGTGCTTACGGCGGCGAAGTCGAAGGAGGACGCGGTCGTGGCGAGTGTTTCCAGAACGTAGACGAGCGCGCCGTTCACGGGATAGGCGAAGAGTGGCGCGACGTTCCCGACGATCGCGGAGGTGAGGCCGAGGGCGAGTATCGGGCCGGAGATCGGAACGGCGATGAGGTTCGTCACGACCCCGACAATGGAGACCTGATCGAAAGACGAGGCAATGATCGGGGCCGTCGCAACCTGTGCCGACAGCGAAACAGCGAGCAAGTTCGCTACTACTTCGGATGCGCCTTTCGTCGGGCGCAGGGGACGCATGACCATAGTCTCGATAAGGCTCTTCAATGGTTTTCTGAGCACGAGTATTCCGAAGACGGCTGCGACCGAGAGCTGAAACCCGACGTTGTAGACGAGCAGCGGATTGTAGGCAAGGACGGCGGCGAGCATGACGCTCATGAAGTGCAGGGGTGAGATGCGACGGGCGAGCAACCCGGCGGCGAGAACGAGCTTCGCAACGACCCCGGCCCGGATAGCGGACGGCGGTGCGCCCGCTACGACGATATAGGGCCAGACTAGTACTACAACCGCACTTAGGCACTTGGGGCATGGCGTTCCTTCCAGCGTCGGTAGTGACAGCGGCGTGCATCGGCCTGTCGTCTTCGTCGCCACTTTGACCAATGAAGCCGAAAGCCGC
>JBPCNU010000110.1:0-8712 GCA_051000975.1 Rubrobacter sp. | reverse complement strand
GCCTCACTCTTTCCCATTTTGCGTCCCAAAACAGCTTCGACGATCTTCTCTCTGAGATCCAAAGAATATGCGTTCATCTACTCATGATGCCTGATGGATCAGATGCTTTGCAACCCGCTGTAGTCCGCATTAGTCCGCAGATACAAGGTGGGTTTCCGAAGGAACCGAAGATAGCGGATTCGACGCCGAGTCAGGACTTGCCCTCCATATTGTTCGGCCTCCGGGTTCCGCACTACGCTCACGTCTCCTTGTCGCGGGCCACGGATAGACCGACGCCGCTCTAAACCTCACGCTTCAGCATTTCGGCCTGGTGCGTCTGTCGGTTTTCTTTCGGGTCAGCGGAAGTCGGGCGAGAGAATCGTCGCCGTGAGCCGAGAACATCCGGGAAAGTTCCTCGTGGGAACCATCGTAGGAGACCATCGTGAGATCGCAAGAGGAGCCTGCCCCTCGTCGCTCGGGGTCCGATCAGACCACGAAGGTCCAGAACGCGAGCAGAGTAGTCAGGCCACCGACCGAGAAGCCGAGCAGGAGTTCGAAGGTCGTATGTCGTTTCAGGGTCTTCCGAGCCCACCACACGGGCGCGACGAGGAGCGCGGCGATGATCCCCCACGCCCCGAAGACGAAGGAGACCGAGACCGCCATCCCGGCCATCCCGGCGGTGTGCAGCGAAGGGTTCGTAAACGGAGCGAGGAGCGCGAGCAGGACCGTCGCCCCGGAGAACGAGAGCAACATCGCCCGAAGCTCCGCCGGACCGCCGAGCAGCGTAACGAGAACGAAAGCGAAGATATACAGCCCGGCCACGACCCTTAGAGGCCCGACACGCTCGGCCCGGGCGATGCGCTTCGGGTCGCCGACCCGCCCGGTCTTCACGAGGAAGTACAGGTACGCGAGCGAGAGCCCGCTCGTCAGGAAGACGCAGAGCGCGGCCCATGCGAGGCCACCCCATCCCCCCACCGCCACACCGACGACCAGAAACAGAACCACCGCCACCTGCGGTAGCCGCGTCACGTCCGAAACGAACTCTGCCAGCCGGTTCACGTGTTCGGGGCGGGAAGGCTTGATGGGTTGAGGGGATCCAAAGCCCGGCGATTGTACAATGCTTTGCATGACGACTTACGCGCACGAAATCATCGAGAAGATAGAGGCCCTGGCTCCGCCCGCTCTCGCTGAGAGCTGGGACAACTCCGGGCTTCAGGTCGGCAGCAGAGAGACCGGGGCGAGTAAAGTCCTTGTCGCCCTGACGCCGCTTGCGGAGGTCTTCGACGAAGCGGAGGAGACGGGGGCGGACTTTCTCTTCTTCCACCACCCGCTCGTTTTCGGTGGGATCGAGAGCGTGGATACGACGGTCTATCCCGGCGACCTTATAGCGCGGGCGATCAAGAACGACCTGACCGTCTACGCCGCCCACACGAGTTACGATGCCGCGCCGGACGGTGTCTCCGTCGCGCTCGCGCACGAACTCGGCCTTACCGGGGGTCTGGAGGTCGTTAGCCCAGCGGGGACGATGAAGAAGCTCGTGGTCTTCGTTCCCGTAGATCACGTCGAGCCCGTTGCGGAGGCTCTGGCGCAATCCGGGGCGGGTGATATCGGAGACTACGCCCGATGTACTTTCCGAACGCCCGGAACCGGGACTTTCCTGCCCGGCGACGCGGCGAACCCGTATCTCGGTGAACGCGGCAGGCTCGAATACGCCGATGAGGTGCGCCTCGAAACCGTCGTCCCGACCTACCTCGCCGCGAAGGCGGTCGCCGCTGCGATCTCGGCCCACCCCTATGAGGAAGTCGCCTGCGACCTCTACCCGCTCGCCGGCAACCCGCCCGGCTGCGGCTACGGTCGCATCGGGAAACTCCCGGAGCCGATGACCCCGAGCGACCTGACGGACTATATCTCCGAAAAACTCGGTTTTCCGGCGCGGCTCGTCGCCGACCCGGAGCCGCGCCGCAGCATAGAGCGAGCAGCCATCCTCGGCGGGTCGGGCGGGTCTTTCATAAAAGAGGTCGCGGCCTCCGGTGTGGACGCCTACGTAACCGGCGACCTCGACTACCACGACGCTCTGCTCGCGGAGTCCCTCGGCCTAGCTGCCTTCGACGCCGGACACGCCGCCACCGAGCTTCCGGCCCTCGCGCCCTTCGCCGCCCGACTCTCCGGGCTGGTAAACGTCCCGGTCGAGGTCAGCCGCATCCGCCGGTAGAGTAGCCTCAGAGGGCCGCGTACTTGCTACGGTGTTCGGTCATCATCGCTGTCGCGGCTGGCTGCTTCGCCTCTCCGAAACCCGCCGGGTTCGCAGACCATCCCGAAGCGTTCGGGGGTCAGCCGGGGGCGAGGCTCTCCCGGGCGACGCTCGCCGTAACCAGCTTCAGGCGCGCCACCTCGAAGCCGAGCCGCAGAAGCCCGCAACCACTTCGCTCCCTCGTGTGAGACCTCGACCCCGTCCAAGAGGTAGCGAACGTTGTGAAGTCCGCGTCAGAGGCGGATCGTACAGGTGGGTTCCTCGGCCCAGACCGGTAGCAGGACGAGCCGCGAGCTACAGGGCATCGTCCTGAAGGGAATGCTCCAGCTCCTTCTTCGTAGGGAGCGGTCCCATAGCCCCGAAGCCGGTGCAGGCTATTGCCCCGGCGATGGCACCGTTCCGAACGGCCTCGCACACGAGTCCTTCGTCGGTGAGGTCGCCCCCACTTTCAGCGAGCCTGACCAGCGTGGCGGCGAGGAAAGCGTCGCCCGCGCCCGTTGCATCCACGGCCTCGACCTCGACAGAGGTTACCTTCCCGCGAAAGTCTTTCGTCGCGTAGAACGCCCCGTCCGGTCCGAGGCTCACGAGTACGAGCGAAACTCCGCGCCCGAGCAGCGCATCGGCGGCCTCGTCCGGGTCGGAGACGGCGAGTAGCGGCGCGAGTTCATCGTCGCTCAGCTTCACAATGTCGGAGAGTTCGAGGAACGGCCCGACGGTTTCGCGAGCGGTCGCGTCGTCCGGCCAGAGGTGCGCCCGGTAGTTCACGTCGAAGGCGAAGGGAACGCCGGACTTCTTCGCGAGTTCGGCGAGGCTTCTGGCGGCCGACCGAGCGGGCTCCGTGAGGAGCGGGATGCTTCCGAAGTTTATGAAGGACGCACCGGCAAGGACTCCGGAGGATATATCGTCAGGGGCGAGGAGTTCGTCGGCGGCGGGTCTAGAGCGGTAGAAAGTAAACTCGCGGTCGCCGTCGGGGAAGATCTCGACGAAGGCCAGAGAGGTTCGTATCGGGGTCTTCTGGCGTACCACGCCTTCGACCTCGACCCCCTCCGCCGAGAGTGCTTCGAGGATGAAGTCTCCGAACAGGTCGTCTCCTACGGAGCCGAGGAAGGCCGCCCCGGCCCCGAGCCTCGCGGCGGCGACCGCTACGTTCGCCGGTGCGCCACCGGGCCGGGCCGTCATCGGGAGTTCTACCGCCGAGTCGGCCTCGTTCCTGTAGATATCCGCGACGACCTCACCCAGGGTTACGATCCGCGCCCCACCCCTGCCCTTTTCCATCTCCTCACCCCTCTCGACCGCTGCATGCCGGAGCATCCGCAGACGATCTCGGCACCCCGTTCAAAGCGTTGACGAGCGTAGTTTACAGCGGTTCTCATCGTCACTGATCCCATCCCGCGACGATGTTCTTTTCGTTCGGCTTGTCCACCCGGAGTGCTGCTGAAAAGCATAGGGGGCCAAAGCGAACAGGTTACGTAAAGTCGCAAGCCAACGGAAGTTAACAGAAGTCAACGCTACGGCGGTCGACCGTGGGCGAGGTCTGGTCGAGTCCGGCGGGAAGAGATTTCTGACAGGCGGGCGCGGTGGATGTAACATCCCATCTCGTGTCTGCGATCCTGAGATCCGTCTTCACGATGTCGTTCGCTACGGGCGTGTCGCGCATCACCGGCTTCCTGCGTACCGCCGCCCAGACCACGGCACTCGGCACCGGAGCAGTCGCCAACGCATACACGTTATCGAATACCTTGCCGAACCAGATCTACGAACTCTTCATGGGCGGCCTTCTCTCCTCGATCTTCATCCCGCTCCTCGTCGAACGCCTGACGAAACACGGTGAAGAAGACGCCCGCCGCCTGACAAACGCCCTCCTGACCCTGATCGTCCCGGTCCTCTCGGTCGTCGTCGTGCTGGGCATAGTCTTCGCCGGTCCGCTCGTTGCCATCACCACGAACTGGGACTCGGCCGGAAACTGCGCCGCTTCATCCGCCGTAAATACGGGCGGCGACCCGACCGGGCTGGCCGTACTGATGTTCCGGGTATTCGCCCTGCAAATCCTCTTCTACGGTCTCGGGGCGGTGGCGATGGGCGTCCTTAACTCGCACCGGGTCTTCTTCCTCCCCACGATAGCCCCGGTCCTGAACAACTTTATCGTCATAGTCTCGTTTGTCGGGTACGCGCTCATCGTCGGGCAGAACCCGACGCTTGCTATCTACGTCCTCGCCGCCGGGACGACGTTCGGCGTGGCGGTGATGTCCCTGATCCTACTCCCCAAGATGCTCTCTCTCGGCTATCGTCCCTGGCCGACATTCGGACATCCGTCGCTTATCCCAGCGGCGAAGCTCGCCGGGCCGATGCTGGTCTTCGTCGCCGCTTCGGTCGGGGTGCAGGTCGTCGCCAATTTCTTCGGCTCCGGCTACTGCGGCGTCGAGAAGCTCTGGTACGCTTTCACGGTCTTCCAGCTCCCCTACGGCGTCTTCGTCGTCGCTATCGCGACGGCCCTGATGCCCGAACTCTCCGAGCGTTTCTCCTCGGACGATCCGGACGGCTACCGCGAGAACCTCTCTTTCGGCCTGCGGGTAATGGCGTTCATCATCGTCCCGGCTTCGGTCGGGATGGTCGCTCTCGCCGTTCCCATAGTCGGGTTGCTCTACGAGCGCGGCGCGTTCGAGGCGCAGGATACGCTCGAAGTCGCCGCTCTCCTCGCGGCCTACGGGGTCGGGCTCTTCGGGTACGCGACGTACTTCGTCCTCGTGCGGAGCTTCTACGCTCGTCAGAACACGAAGATACCGGCGATGCTGAACGTCGGACTGCTCGTGGCCTACGTCGCGCTGTCGTATCTCTTCTCGGAGGCTCTCGGCCTCGTCGGGGTGGCTCTGGCGTTCTCGGTCTCCTACGTCTTCCTCGCCATCGGGCTGGTGGTCTTCATGCGGCGGGCGATCGGCGGCATAGACGGCAGGCGCATCTCCGGTTCTCTGGTGCGTATCCTTCTCTCCGGCACGTTGATGTACGGGGCGATACGAACCGTTCTCTTCTTCACCGGGACGGGCGACGACCTGCCAGAGCGACTGATAGTGCTGGCCCTCGCCGGTGGCGTCGCGGTCGGGGTGTATTTAGCGGCGTCCTACGTTCTGCGGGTCGAAGAACTTCGCTCGGCGATAAACCTCGTTCGGCGCAGAAGAGCCTCCTGAGACGGGCTTCCCTAAACCGGGTTTCCCCGAAGCCCGACCTTTCCGGTAACATCGGGCGAGATCTGACACATCGAAGACCGGAAAGGGAGACGAGATGGCATACCTCGAAGGAAAGCTGCGCAAGAGGGCGGAAGACTCGGAGCATACCGGCTACGTGCTGGAGGTCGAAGTCGAGATGACGGAGGTCGAAGACGCTGACGATCTGTTCGCCGAACAGATCGCCATAACCGGCGACGTCAGGATGCTCGACTTCCCGGAGCGGGGGAAAATACTCGTCTTCAAAGCAACCTCCGCCGCCGCCATCGAGACCGACGACGAAGAGGACGATTACACCGAAGACCCGGAATAACCCCGGCCCCCGCAGACTGTCCGGAGCAGAGAAAAGGTCGGGGTTGCTTCCCCGGCCAGCTACTTCTATTCTGTTTGTTCCTCGATGATTCGGCCGGCTACTTGAGGGCTTTCTTGATCTTACCCTCGACACCGCCGCCGCTCTTCTTGCCCTTGCCGTCGGTCTTGCCTTTCTTACCCGAGGTCTTGTCGCTCATAGCCTTCTTCGCTGCGCCTTCGACCTTCTTGCCGATCCCCATGCACCGCTCCCTTCGCATCGTTTACGGGTTCGTACTTACCCGCACAATCTTCTCGTAAACTGAGGAGTGATAGGAAAAAAGATAGAAAGGAAAGTCAGAGAGGAGCGGGCCTGGAAGGATTCGAACCTCCGCCACCTGGTACCGGAAACCAGTGCTCTATCCCCTGAGCTACAGGCCCGCGCAGGGTGGTTCGCAGGCAATACTACCGCAGATTCGCGGGTTCGTCCCGAATGGCATTTTTCGGATCGCAGCGTAAACGCAGTGCAAAAGAAGTATGAAAAGCGGCTGCTATACTACGCCGGGTTCGGATCATGTACGCGGTCATCTCAGACATCCACGGCAACTTCGAGGCGCTCGAGGCCGTCCTCTCGGACATCCCGGAGGGCGTCGAACGGGTCTACTGCCTCGGCGATATCATCGGCTACGGAGCCTCACCGAACGAGTGCTGCGAGGCCGTTCGCGAGCGTGAGATGCCGACCATCACCGGGAACCACGACCTGGCCGTGACCGACCACGAGACCGACCTTTCATGGTTTAACCCGGTCGCCTCACAGGCCGTTCTCTGGACCCGCGAGCAGCTCTCCGATGAAAACGCAGCCTTCCTCAGAGAACGCCCGCGCATGATGCAGACTCGCGACGCGCTCTTCGTTCATGGCTCGGTGCGAGACCCGGACGAATACATCATCAACACCGCCGCCGCCGAGGAGAACCTCGCCGTGCTGCGCAAGGAATACTCGAACGTCCCGGTCTGCTTCTTCGGCCATACCCACGTCAAGGCCGTCGCCCCGGCTCCGCTGAAAGACGAGAACGAGGACGACGAAAACGCGTACAGCGTCCTCGACCTCTCGAAAGGCGGGCCGTTCCTCGTAAATCCCGGCTCGGTCGGACAGCCGAGGGACGGGGATACCTTCGCGTCATATGTGCTGGTCGAGCCAGCGGCGGTGGTAAACGGAGCCCCACCCGCCGGGCCGAGGGTTCTGTACCGCTTCGTCGAGTACGATATCGAGAAGGCTCAGGAGAAGATCCGGGCCGCCGGTCTCCCGAAGATGCTGGCCGAACGCCTCGCCCTCGGTCGCTGAACTTGGAGCCTGCCTTCGAACGGCTCTTCACCGTCGAGGAGGCGAACTCGCTTATCCCGAAGCTCACGGAGCTGCTGGACGAGGTCGCCGTTCACCGTGACGCGCTGCGGGAGAGAGCCCCGCAGATAGAGCCGGTTATTCGGGCGAGCCTCTTCAACGGCGGCGGCAAGCCAGCCTCGGAGTACGGCGTGGAGGCCTATAAGCTGTATCTCGCCGTGAGCGTGATCCGGGGCATTGGCCTCATCCTGAGAGACCTCGATACGGGCCTCGTAGACTTCCCCCACGAACGCGACGGAGAGATAGTCTTTCTCTGCTGGCAGCCACCGGAGACCAGGGTCACGCACTGGCACGGCCCGTACGAAGGCTTCGCCGGACGCAAGCCTCTCTAGCGATGAAGAGAAAGCGATGAGGGAGCGATAAAAGTAGTACTCCAGCGCGTCAGCCGCGCCTCGGTCAGCGTGGGGGGCGAGGTCATCTCCCGGATAGAGCGCGGGCTCCTGCTCCTCGTCGGCATCGCGGGTGGCGACGCGGAAGATCAGGCCGACTGGCTCGCCGAGAAGGTCTCCGGCCTGCGCGTCTTCGAGGATGAGGGCGGCAAGATGAACCTCTCCGTGCTCGATGTCGGCGGGGGAATCCTCTGCGTCTCACAGTTCACCCTTCTCGCCGATACAGGAAAAGGCAAGCGTCCGAGCTTCGTTAAAGCCGCCAGACCAGAAGCCGCCGAACCCCTCTTCGACTACTTCTGTGAGTGCCTCGTCAGGCAGGGCATCCCGGTTGCGAGAGGCCTCTTCGGGGCCGGGATGGAGGTCGAACTCGTCAACGACGGGCCGGTGACCATCATCCTCGAACACTAGCTCCGGGTGGTGCTCACGAGGATCGTCGCGGGTCGGGTGTAGCCTTCTCGCCGAACCCGCGCTCCTAGTTTACTCCAGCGTCGCCGGAGCCTTCTGGCGTCGTCCGGCTTCAGAGAATCGAGGCCGTCCGGTTCGGACTGGATGAGGAAGAGCTTTCCGAGGTGGCGTATCCCAAACGGTGGGTGCGACTCGAGGCTCCACGACTCAAACGAGCCGCAGAGTAATCGTCCTATGCGGCTCTCCCCCCCGATCCCGAAGAGTTCCGACCCGGTCGTGAGGCGGGCGACCTCGGCCAAGATGGCCTCTTCTTCAGCCTGAGCCGATGGAACATCATTCACGAAATCGCTCGCCACCAGGAGGCCGCCGGAACGCAAAACGCTTCCGAGGTTCCATAGAGCCTCCAGGATTCCTTCTTCCCTGCCGCTTACATCCAGTTCGTGCAGCAGCCCCGAGGAGTAGACGAGGTTGAAGGGATGATCCTCGAACGGCGGGTCGAAGATGTTCCCGAAGACATACTCCGGCACGAGCGGCAGTTCGTCCGGGTCGAAGCTCTCCCGCGCTACTTCGAGTCCTTCTTCGTCGGTGTCTATCGCGGTGAGGGAGCCTTCGGGACCGATCTTCTCTGCGAGGCCTTCGATCCAGAGCGGTGACGTGCCGCCCGCATACAGGACTCTTTTGCCGGAGATATCGCCGAGCAGGTCCAGCTCGCGGTCGCAGAAGGCGATGAGGTCTCGCTCATATTCGTCGCGTTCTTCCGGTGAGAGTGGGTCATCTCTATTC
>JBPCNU010000109.1:0-2706 GCA_051000975.1 Rubrobacter sp. | reverse complement strand
AGTAGTCATAGACGTCCGAAACCGGGGCGTTTACCTCTAGCGAGCTCTCTATCTTGTCTGCCATGAAACTCTTCTCCTTCAGTTTGGTGTTTGAAGCGTTATACCCGAGATGCTTTCCACCAGAGCGTCTCCGTTAAACGACGGGCAGGCGTTTGTGTGATAGGGCTTACAGATTGTCCCGGCGACCTGTACGGTACGGCACATAGTCGTCACGCAGCCCTGGCCCTTCGTCGCAAGCCCCGTTACGACCCCGAAAAAGTAAGGGGTCGTTCGTTTATCTGGCAAACCGTACGGGTATCGGAGGGACTGACGATCGGACAGCGAAGAGCCAGACAGCGAAGAGCAGGAGAGAAGAATTGTTTCTGAGGATAGATACGCTTCAGATTGACCTGCCCCGCCCGAGCGAGGCCGACCCGAACTCGGCGGCGGTCGTACAGGAGTTGATGGGGGGGAAATTCGGTGAGATGTCCACGCTCATGAACTACACCTACCAGTCGTTCAACTTCCGGGGCAAGTCGAAGATCCGCCCGTACTACGACCTCGTGGCGAACATCGCCGCTGAGGAGATGGGCCACATCGAGCTCGTCGCCAACACGGTGAACCTCCTGCTCGACAGGACCGTCGCGGACTCGGACGGCTCGGGCGTGAACCCGCTCGGGATGGGCCTCGGCGGGCCGTACCCGGACCACTTCCTCAACACCGGTCTCGGGACGATGGCTGCCAACGCCGGGGGCGCGCCGTGGAGCGGCGACTACGTCTTCTCGACGGGGAACCTCAAGCTCGACCTGCTCCACAACTTCTTCCTTGAGTCGGGGGCACGGATGGGTAAGATCCGGACCTACGAGATGACCGACAACGAGACGGCTCGGGAGATGATCGGCTACCTTATCGTCCGTGGCGGCGTCCACCAGGAGGCCTACGCGAAGGCGCTCTCCGACCTCTCGGGCGTGGACGTGACCAAGCTCCTCCCGGTGCCGGACATCGAGAGCAAGAACTTCCCGCACGCCAAGAAGTTCATGGACAAGGGTTACCACCGCTTCCTCTACAAGTTCAGCCCGAACGACTACAACCAGCTCGGGGAGATCTGGAACGGCAGCCAGGCCGAGACCGGCGAACCCCGCGAGGTCGTCAACGACATCCCCGAGGGCGGTCCCGTCCCCGACCTCACCGAAGTCCCGGAGATGTTCGCCCCGAACATCGACCCGAACGATGTCGAGGAACTCGGCAAGCGTTTCCTGAACGGCTAGGGAAACCCCGCAGCGCATAAACAGATAATCGAATAAGCACTTATCCGGGGCCCGGGCGATCACCACCGATCGTCCGAGTCTCGTTCCTGTGTCTGGTATATCCTGCCGCAATGACCGCTACCGAAGTATCGTCGAGCCGGGATGCGAGCGGTGTCTGAGCTCGTCCTCGGGCCGATGCTCCGCTACGTCGGGGCGTCTGAGGCGACCGTCTGGGTCGAGACCTCGGCCACCTGCGAGGTGGAGATACTCGGCTGCAGGTCCCGGACCTTCCGCGTTCGGGGTTACCACTACGCTCTCGTCCACGTAACGGGTCTCGAATCCGGGGGCGTCTACGAGTACAGGGTCCGGCTCGACGGGCGGGTAGTATGGCCGGAGGAAAGCTCCGGGTTCCCGCCCCCGGCGATCCGGCCCTTCAGGGACGACGGCGCGCTGAAGCTGACCTTCGGTTCGTGCCGCATCTCGGCCCCGCACGAGCCGCCGTACAACCTTTCGCACAGAGACGACGAGCGCGGTCTCGGGGTGGACGCGCTACATGCGACCGCGCTCGCCGCCGCGAGGCGGCTCCGGGACGGGGAACCGGGGAAACTGCCGGACGTGCTGGTGCTGCTCGGGGATCAGATCTACGCCCACAAGCCCCCTTTCAACACGATGGAGTTCATCCGCTCGCGCCGAAACCCCGAGCACGAACCCGGTGAGGTAGTCGCGGACTTCGAGGAGTACGCCCGCATCTACCGGGATTCCTGGGGTGAAGAGGCCATCCGCTGGCTCCTCTCGACCGTTCCTTCGGCCATGATCTTCGACGACCACGAACTCGACGACGACTGGAACATCTCCGAGTCCTGGGTGGACCAATCCCGCCTGAAGCCCTAGTGGAACGATCAGATCATCGGCGGCTACGCCTCCTACTGGCTCTACCAGCACCTCGGCAACCTCTCCCCCGACGAACTCGCCCGCGACGACCTCTACCGGAAGATAAAGACTGCCGGAGAGTCGGGCGACGCCTGGCCCGTCCTGAGGAACTTCGCCTACCACGCCCACCGCACCCCCGAGGGAATGAGGTGGAGCTACCACCGGGACTTCGGTGGCGTGAGGCTCGTCATGATCGACTCCCGTGGGAGCCGCGTCCTTGAAGAACCCGACCGCTCGATGCTCGACGAGGCGACGTGGCGCTAGCTCGACGATACAGCCAACGGGGACTTCGACCACCTCCTGCTCGGAACCTCCGTGCCGCTGCTTCTCGGGCCGGGCATGCACCACCTCCAGAGCTGGGACGGGGCCCTCGCGGGAGGCGTCTTCGGAGGGTCGCTCGCCCGGTGGGCCGAGCGGGTGCGCCGGGATCAGGACCTCGACCACTGGCCGTCGTTCCGGGAATCGTTCCTCCGGCTCGCGGGCCTGATAGAAGCCGTTGCGAACGGTGAGAAGGCCCGGAAGGGCGAAGCCCCCGCCACGGTGACGGTCC
>JBPCNU010000108.1:0-9379 GCA_051000975.1 Rubrobacter sp. | reverse complement strand
TTCATCGAGACCCACCACTGCTCCGAGAGCCAGGGCTCGATGACCGCACCACAACGGTCGCAGGTGCCGATGCGGAAGCTGTGGTCTCGCACCTCCCAGAGCAATCCTTCCACCTCAAGCGCCCCGACGATCGCCTCTCTAGCCTCCTCGCGTCCCATCCCGGAGGACTGCGCACCGTTATCGTTGATAGTCCCGTCGGGGTTCAGGATGTTCACGGGCGTGAAGCCCATGCGCTCGCCGATCTCGAAATCGTTCGGGTCGTGGGCCGGGGTCACCTTCAGCACACCGTTGCCGAATTCCGGGTCGACGTAGGAGTCCGCGAAGACCTCGATCTCCCGCTCCACGAACGGCACCAGCACCTTGCGCCCGACGAGCTCCGCGTACCGGGCATCGTCCGAGTTCACCACCAGCGCGACATCTCCGAGCATCGTCTCCGGTCGGGTGGAGAAGACCTGGGCGCAGTCGTTGCCGTCCGGCCCCGGTCCCTTGCCGTCTGAGAAGCGGTAGCGCAGGCCGTAGAGCTTACCCTGTACCTGCTCGTAGTTTATTTCGAGGTCGCTGATCGCCGACCGGTCGTGCGGACACCAGTTGGTGATGCGGTTGCCCTTGTAGATCAGACCGTCGTTGTAGAGCCGGATAAACGCCTCGTTGACGGCCTCGACGTAACCATCGTCCATCGTGAAGCGGAGCCTGCGCCAGTCGAGCGACGCCCCCATCCGGCGCATCTGACCGAGGATAGTCGAACGCGACCCATCGGCGAACTCCTGGCATTTCTCGAGGAACGCCTCGCGCCCGACATCGAAGCGCGACTTCCCCTCCTCGCGCTGGAGCTTCCGCTCGACGACGTTCTGGAGGGCGATGGAGGCGTGATCCATCCCCGGCAGCCAGAGCGCCTCGTAGCCCTTCATCCTCGCCCGGCGGACGAGCGCGTCCTGAATGGTGTTGTTGAGGGCGTGCCCCATGTGGAGCGCGCCCGTTACGTTCGGCGGCGGGACGACGATAGAGTACGGTGGTTTCTCCGGGTCGGGGTCGGCGTCGAACAACCCGGCCTTCTCCCACTCCTCGTACAGCCGCCCCTCGACGCCGGAGGGGTCATAGGTCTTCGATATCTCCGACGGTATTCCCGACGCCTGACTCAAGTTCTGTCTCCCGCTACCCGTGTTTGAACTTTGAACGTTTTCTACCCCGGATACTCTACAAAAATATCGCGCTGGGGTACGAAGAACTTCTACGAAGAAGCCCCGGCCCGCGCGAGGTTCGCGGGGCCGGTGCTTCGATGACGACGAGCGGCGAGCCGCTGTAGTCTACGCGGAGTCCTTATCGTAGGTGTACTTGTTTTCCTCGTCGTCCGCGCCGCCCGTTACCAGCGTCGGCTTCACGCCCTCGCGCACCGTGTCGGCGTCGATGGAACACTGCGTAACGTCCGAGCGACTCGGAAGCTCGTACATCGTCGGCAGCAGCGTTGACTCGATGATGCTGCGAAGTCCGCGCGCACCCGTCCCGCGCTCCAGCGCAAGCTCGGCGATGGCCTTGAGAGCCTCTTCGGTGAAGTTCAGGTCAACCTTGTCGTAGCGGAAGAACTGCCGGAACTGACGCACCAGAGCGTTCTTCGGCTCCGTCAGGATGCGGATGAGGTCTTCCTCTTCGAGGTTCCGCAAGGTCGAGATGATCGGCAACCGTCCCACGAATTCCGGGATCAACCCGTACCGCAGGAGGTCTTCGGGCTGCGCGTACTTCAAGAGCGCGTCGCCGTCTTCTTCTATCCGCTCGTCGGTCTCGGTCGCGAAGCCAATGGACCGCTTGCCGATCCTCTGCCGGATGATTTCCTCTAGCCCCCCGAACGCCCCGCCGCAGATGAACAGCACGTTCTTCGTGTCTATCTGCAGGAAGTCCTGGTGCGGATGCTTCCGCCCACCCTGCGGCGGAACCGAGGCGACCGTGCCCTCGAGGATCTTCAAAAGCGCCTGCTGCACACCCTCACCCGAAACGTCCCTCGTGATGGACGGATTGTCCGACTTGCGGGCGACTTTGTCTATTTCGTCTATGTAAATGATTCCGGTCTCAGCCTTCTTCACGTCGAAGTCGGCGGCTTGGATCAGCTTCAGGAGGATGTTCTCCACGTCCTCCCCGACGTACCCGGCCTCCGTCAGCGCCGTCGCGTCGGCTATCGCAAACGGGACGTTCAAGATCCGGGCGAGCGTCTGGGCGAGGAGGGTTTTACCCGACCCCGTCGGCCCGACCATAAGGATGTTCGACTTGTTGAGTTCCGTGCCGTCGGTCGAGTCCATGCCCATCTGGACGCGCTTGTAGTGGTTGTAGACCGCGACGGCGAGGACGCGCTTGGCGTCCTCCTGACCGATAACGTACTCATTGAGGATGCGGGTGATCTCGCGGGGCTTTGGCAGGTCGTCGTCCTTCAAGACCTCCGGCCCGGAGAACTCCTCGTCTATGATCTCGTTGCATAGCTCGATGCACTCGTCGCAGATGTAGACGCCTGGTCCGGCGATAAGCTTGCGGACCTGCCGCTGGCTCTTGCCGCAGAACGAACACTGAAGCTGGTCTGACGGGTCCCTCATCAGGACTTCCCTTCCTCGCCTGTTCTATCTCTGTTCTCTGAACGCATCGTGTTTCCCTTCGCCTGACTTACTGCTACTGGTTGCTGACGATGTTATCTATGACGCCGTACTCGATGCCTTCCTGCGGTCCCATGATGTAGTCGCGGTCGGTGTCGCGCTCGATGTTGTCATAGGGCTGACCGGTGTTCTCCGAGAGGATCTCGTTCAGGCGACGCTTGGTCTGGATGAGTTCCTTTGCGTGGATCTCGACGTCTGAAGCCTGCCCGGCAAGACCGCCGACGCTCGGCTGATGCAAAAGTATCCGCGTGTTCGGGAGGGCGTTACGCTTGCCCTTCGTACCGGCGGCGAGCAGGAATGCACCCATCGAGGCGGCCATACCGAGCGCGGTCGTCGAGACGTCCGGCTTCACGAACTGCATCGTGTCGTAGATGGCGAGTCCTGCGGTAACGGAGCCACCCGGCGAGTTGATGTAGAGGTTGATGTCCTGATCCGGGTCTTCGGAGGCGAGGTGCAATAGCTGCGCCATGATGGCGTTCGCTACCTGGTCGTCGACCGGCGTCCCGAGGAAGATTATCCTGTCCTTCAAGAGCCGCGAGTAGATATCCATTGCCCGTTCGCCCCTGGGGCTCTGCTCGATTACGTAGGGGATTACACCCTGCGGATCGTAGTAGCTCATTGCTTCTCTCCTTCTGTAGGATCTTTCGCCTCTGCGCCTGTCGTCTCTGCTGCGACGGCCTCTGAATCCTCCGAGCCCTCTGCCTCGTCCGGCGCCTCCTCATCGGCCTCCGGCTCCTCTGGCATCGAGGTCGCCGTCGCGTGCTCGGAGAGGAATTCGAGGGCCTTCGCCCGCGCGAGCTCCTCTTCGAGCAGCGTGTAGGTTCCGTTGCCCTGCATCATCGCGGTGATGTCTTCGTCGGAGCGTCCGGTCTCTTCGGCGACGTGGTGTATCTCGTGCTCCACGTCGTGCGGGTCGGCTTTGAGGTTCTCAGCCCCGGCTATCGCCTCGAGAACCAGTTCCTTCTTGACCGTGTCCTCGGCGTCGGGCCGAACCTGCGTCAGGAAGTCCTCGCGAGACATACCGGCGATCTGGTAATACTGCTCGGCCTTGATGCCCCGCTGCTCCATGTTCCGCTCGAAGCTGCGGACCATCTCGTTGGCCTTGTCAGAGACCATTACCGCAGGAACCTCGACCTCGGCGTTGCCCGCGACCACCTCGAGCACGGCGTTACGGAACTCGCCCTCTATCTGCTGGTCGATGCGAGACTGGAACTGCTCGCGCATCGCGCCTTTGAGTTCTTCGAGCGTCTCGAACTCGCTCGCCTCCATAGCGAAATCGTCATCGAGTTCGGGGAGGTCTTTTTCCTTGATCTCCTTCAGGTGAACCCTGAACAGGACCGACTGGCCGCGCAGCGACTCCTCCTGATAGTCCATCGGGAACGTGACCGCGAACTGCTTGCGCTCGTCGGCGTTCATCCCGACGAGGTTGTCCTCGAAGTCCTTCAGCAGCTTGCCCTGACCTATTTCGAGCATGAAGTCCTCGGCGTCGCCACCGGGCAACTCCCCGCCCGTCATCAGCTCGCCCTTGAAGTCTATGACGGCGAAGTCGCCTTCCTTCGCCGCCCGGTCCTCGACCGCAGCCAACGTCGCAAACTGATCTCGAAGCTCGGTCATGGACTGCTCGACCTGCTCCTCTTCGACCGAGGTCTCACGCTTCGGAGCCTCGACGCCTTTGTACTCGCCGAGCGTGGCCGATGGCCGAACCTCGACGGTTGCGGAGAACTTGAAGCCCTCCTTCTCGTCGAGGCCGTCGTCGAAGTTGATCTCGGGCCGGTCTATCGGGCGGATATCCGCGTCAACGACGGCCTCGGAATACCAGTTCGGCAGGCTCCCCTGAAGGGCTTCCATGTAGATATAGTCGCGCCCGACGTGGTTCTCGATCATGCGCCTCGGAGCCTTGCCTGGACGGAATCCCGGAACCCGAACCTGCTTGCGGAGCTCGCGAACCTTCGCCTCGACCCCTTCGCGGACCTTCTCCGCCGGGACCTCGACCTCCAGCTTGACCTTGTTCTCTTCCAGCTTCGTAACCGTTGCCGTCATGCTCTCCAGTTCTTCCCTAGCTTACCGAGTTACAACGTCATCGTTCGTCTGTTCAGTCCCCGCGTACTTAGAGTGCGAGAGGCGGGATTTGAACCCGCACGCCCGAAGGCACTAGATCCTAAATCTAGCGTGTCTACCGTTCCACCACTCTCGCCAGTCCGACGCCACCTTCCGTATTTCCCTCGAAACGTGGCCGGATTATAGCAGCCGACTTTCCCCGCTCTGCCCGGATACAGCCCGTTACGCTGAGGGCGTAAGCTCCTCACCTGCCCCTACGGAAGGACCGATACGTCCTCGTGGATGCACCCGAAGGACTCCCTGAAACTCCTGCGCTGGTCCACCGTGCCGAGCACCCCGAGCACGTCCCCCGACTCGAGGCGCATCGCCGGACCGGGGCTTGGGAAGATCTCCTCTGCCCGCACGACCGCCACCACCGAAACTCCGGTCTTCTCCCTTATCTCCGACTCTCCGATGCTCTTGCCCGAGAGCCTGCTCCCGTTTGAGAGGCGCATCCACTCCGTCTCGATCATTCCCGAAGTCCTTCGTAACTGCGAGAGCAGCGCGTCATGCCCGCTCTCCACATCCAACGCCTCGCTCATCGGGGCGTAATACTCGCTTCTAACCCGGTCGGAGAACCGCTGTATCGCCTCGGCCCCCGTACCGAGCTGAGACAACGCCTGACGGCTCAACTCGAGCCCCGCCTCGAACTCCGGCTGAACCGCCTCGTAGACCCCGAGACGTCCCAGCTCCGCCAGGTCTTCCGCGCTCTCCGAGCGCGCCACGATACGCGCCTCCGGGGCAAGGTCTCTGATCCTCTCGACCGCCATCCTCGTGCTGAGGGCGTCCGGTATCGTGAGTATGACGAGCCTCGCCCGCCCGATGTTCGCCGCCTCGAGCACGGCGTCGGCGGTAACGTCCCCGTAGACGACCGGGAACCCGGCCTCCTGAGCCGCCGTCGCCCGACCGGGGTTGTTCTCGAGGACCACGAAGGGCTGCTCAGTGCGGTCCATCACTCGCGCGACGAAAGTCCCGACCCGCCCGTGTCCCGCGATGACGACGTGTTCGGAGAGTCCCTCATCCGGGAGATTCTGGCTGCTCATGAGCTCCTTCGGGAACCGCTCCCGGAAGCGACGGTAGACGAGCGGGGCCAGGCGCGTCGTGAACGGCGTGAGGGCCATCGTCACGACCGCCACAGCGAGGGCGATGGCGTAGGTCGTCTGTGAGATCGCCCCCGTTCCAACCCCGAGCTGCGCCACGACGAACGAGAACTCCCCGACCTGGAACAGCCCCAGTCCGACCGCGAACGGGATAATGTTCCCGTAACCGAAAGCCCGCACGAGGCCGGCGAAGATCAAACCCTTCACCACGAACAGCGACGCGACGATTATCGCTATGACTGCCGCCTCCTGCCACAGCACCGCCGGGTTTATGAGCATCCCGACCGAGACGAAGAAGATCATCGTGAAGATGTCTCGAAGCGGCCCGACATCCGCCAGAGCCTGATGACTGTAGCGCGATTGGCTCAGGACCATCCCGGCGACGAACGCCCCGAACGCAAACGAGAGGCCGAACAGGTAGGTCGCGTACCCGATGCCGAGTCCGATAGCGACCGTCGAGACGAGGAACAGCTCGCGTGAACCCCAGCCGACTATCTTCTCCATCGCCCACGGAAAGACCCTCGCACCGAGTATCACCATAGCCGCGATGAACGGCGCGGCTTCGAGGCCCGCCACCCCGACCTCTCTCGCCCCTTGAGCGAGATTACCGAGTTCCGGGAGGAGTATGATCATCGGCACGATAGCGAGGTCCTGGACGATGAGCATCCCGATGATGACCTTGCTCGAAAGCGTCCCCATCACGCCCTGCTCGCCGAGCGACTTCAGGACGACCGCCGTGCTCGACACGGACAGGATAGCCCCGAACCAGATCGCCTCCTCCCACCCGAACCCGAGCAGATGCCCGAGCCCGTAACCGAACAGGGCCGTCAGGACAAGCTGGATCGGGGTCCCGATGAGGGCGACGCGCCGCACCGGAGCGAGCTCCTTGAGCGAGAACTCCAGGCCGATAGTAAAGAGCAACAGCGCGACCCCGATCTCGGCGAGGAGCTCGATGTCGTGTGCCTCACTGATGGTGATGCCACCCGTCGATGGCCCGACGACGACCCCGGCGAGGATGTATCCGAGAATGAGCGGCAACCCGAGCCGTTGGGCGATTATCCCCCCGACAAGAGCGGCGACGAGGATGATCGCGATATCTCCGGCTATTCCCATTGGACTATTCTAGCGGAGTGCAAAAGACGTTCTGTGAAATCCGGGTGAATCAGCCGAGGAAGTCGGAGATGATCTCCTGATTCTCCTCGTCGAGCGGGGTGAGAACCTGCCGCCCGTCATCGAGGAAGGTTCCTTCGCCCTTGATCGTGTATGACTCGACGGTTGCGCCGGATTCCTTCTGGGTCGCGGCTAGAGCCCTGGCCAGGGCGATGGCGTCTCGCGGCCCGACATCGCTCTCGACGTTTCCTTCGGCAACCTCCATCAACTCCGGAAGCCTGGTGACGGTGCCGAGGCTCAAGGCCTTGTTCTTCACGGCGGTGAGGATCTGCTGCTGGTGTCCTATCCTGTCGAGGTCGCCACCCACGCTATCCCGGTATCTGGCGTACATAAGAGCGCGTTTACCGTTCAGCTTCTGCTTGCCCGGCTCGATGTTCCAGTAATCCGGGTACTCGCCTTCTTTGACATTCACCCGGACGCCACCGAGGGCATCAACCCCCTCCTCGAACCCTCCGAAGTCTATGATCGCATAGTGGTCTATCCCGACGCCCGTGTAACGCTCGACGACCGAGCGGGCTTGATCTACACCCCCGAGAGCGTAGGCGGAGTTGATCCTGTCCTTCCCCCCCGGCTCTACTTCCACGTAGAGGTCTCTTGGGATCGAAAGCAGCCGTATATCACCGGTCTCCGGGATCACCCGCGCCACGATGATCGCATCCGCCCTGACCCCCTCTTCCTCAGACATGTCCTCCGGTCGCTTGTCTATCCCTAGAAGCAACACGTCTATCGGCTCATCCCCGAGAACGGCTTCGGTCTCCTCTGCAACCTCGGTCTGCTCCGAAGCGACCGCGACTGGCGGATCGTTCGGGGTCTGGTTCACCGCGAGTGTTTCTCTCTGTGCATCTGACTCTAAAGCGACGAGCCCCCCGAAAACCGCGAGCGTACTCGCAACGACCGAGATCAGAGCGATCCTCCTCCGAAGAAAGGCGCGCCTCCGCGCCTTTCGGGCCTCAGCCCGGCTGGTTATGTTCTGGAAATCAGGCACGACGGCAGTCTATCAGTTAGCAGAGCGTTTACGTACTGTTTGGACGTCCAGCGGCTGTTCGGCGACTTGTTCGGCTTTCGACGAATAAGGAGAGCGAAAGTACGCACATCAAGGGCGACCGACGGGGCTCGAACCCGCGACCTTCGGGACCACAACCCGATGCTCTACCTGCTGAGCTACGACCGCCACGAGATGACGCCGCAGAATTTTATCAGGAGTAGCGGGTTTTTGAAGCGCGCCCGGCAGGATTCGAACCTGCGACCTGAGGATTAGAAGTCCCCTGCTCTATCCTGCTGAGCTACGGGCGCATCGGCTTATATATGCGGATTTTTCCGCTTCCAGGCCATACTTGAAACCCTGATGGCAGCAATGCGGCAGCAATAGGGCCGAAAAGACGCCGGATAGCATTCTACAACGCCTCGTCCATTGCGTCCCCCAGCCCGCCGTCCATGCCCTCGATGACGTGGGAGTAGATGTCGAGTGTGATCGAGATGGAGGCGTGTCCCAGGAGTTCTTGGACGTACTTGGGATGCTTCCCAGCAATGAGGAGTATCGTCGCGCAGGTGTGACGTAGGTCGTGAAAGCGCGTCTTTTGCGGCAGTCCGGCTTCCTTGAGTAACGGCTTGAAGTACCTTCCCAGGAGGTTCGTCGCGCTCGTTGGTGTTCCCAACGAGGTCGGGAACACGAGGTCTTCGTCTTGCCACAGGGTTCCTACGGCGAGCCGTTCTTCCCTTGCTTGACGACTGCGGTGCGCTCTGAGAGCGGCGGCGGCCTTCCCGGAGAGCTTGATAGCGCGGCCCTTGCCACTCTTCGGTAGCTCGAAGCGTTTCCCCGCTCGCGTCTCTGAGAGCGTCCTGCGGACCTGCAAGGCTCCCCTACCCTCATCCAGATGAACGTCGGGCCACTTGAGGCCGAGCAACTCCCCGGAGCGCATACCCGTATGAAGAGCAAGGACGTAGAGAGCCTGATAGCGGTCGTCCGTACTTTCGGCGGCTTCGATTAGCTTCCTCGCCTGATCCGCCGTGAGCGGCGTTACCTCATGCTTTTTCGGCCTTGGGGACTTCACCCCACGCGCCACGTTACGCCCAACCAGGCCGTCCGAGAGTGCCTGTCCGAGAGCCTTGTGAAGCGTTACGTGGATGTAGTTCACGGTACGCGGCGAGAGGCCAGATTCGAGCTTGTCGCGGTAAAGTTCCCGGACGTGATCCGGCGTAAGCGACTTCAGCTTCATGCGACCGAGCGCGGGCTTGATGTGGACCCGACACAGTGTCTCGTACCGCTCGTAGGTCGTCTGCCGGACCACATCCTTCACAGAGCCTTTCAGCCAGCGGTCGAGGTGCGTCGAAAGTGTGATGTTCCCTGCGTCTGCGACGATCCCTCGCTCCGCATCCTGG
>JBPCNU010000107.1:0-4745 GCA_051000975.1 Rubrobacter sp. | reverse complement strand
TTCGAGGTTCACGGTTTCGTCCTCGGCGAGGATATCCCGGAGCAAATCCCTCGGCACCACGACCTCTCCCCTCGCCGCTATCGAAACGGCGCGAAGGATCTGCCAGGACTCCATTTCGCCGTGTACGAAGCCCCGTGCACCGGCCCTGGGGGCGGCCCGAACTACAGGAAGACTGCTGGTGAGCCCGAACACGATAACCGGAGCATCCGTGACGAAACTGCGAGCGTAGCGGACACGCTCCTGAGCCTCCTCCGAGCTGGTGGCACAGACCAGGATGCAATCCGGCATCTCACCTTCAGGCAAAGTTTCGCTTACGAGCACCGAGGCGGCTTCGGAGAGAATGCCCGCAAGCCCCTTCGCAAGCACCGGATAAGGACAGAAAAGCCAGACGGAGCCGATGTGCTCCTGCTCCTCCGTACCCGTCGTTTGTCTCGCATCTTTCTGTTGCACAGCGATTCCCCCAACCGAGTCAAGTAGTTCGCTCCGAGATTCCAGAAGCTGCCTCGAGTTTTCTTTCCTCCGTTAACGGATAAATCTCGAAATGTTTTAGCAATTTCGTATAGCTTCACAGACAACTGCTTGCTACAATAAAGTGAAAAGAAGCAAAAAGCATAATTCGGTGAGAGGTTTACCGAGCTGAAACCGCTTGTGACAGGGCAATGCCCGAAGCAGCTTCAGGTTTGAGAATACGCCACCACATAGAGGATCGGAGGACCCCATAGTGAAAGAACGAGTAGCAGGTAAAACTTTCAACTGGCAGCAGAGGGCAGCCATCCTACTGGCTGCCCTCCTGACGATGAGCGTGGTCTGGGCCACGGCTGCCTCCGCTCAGGAAGACCCCTTCGGTTCTCAGTACAGCCCGCCACCGACCGCACCACCCTCCGCTTCGTGCGGAGAAGGCTCAAGCGGTTCTTCGAGCGGCACAGGCGCCGCTGGCGACTCTGGCTGCGCAGCAGCTTCCGACACCGGTACCCCCGACTCCGGTCTCGCTGGTGAAGGCGAAGCGGGTGAAGTCCTCGCAGATACCTCCGAAGGTCCGGTCGTAGACTTGCTCCCGACCACGGGCGGCATACCTCTGGCGGCGGCGGCTCTGCTCGGTGGTTCCGCCATCGTCGTGGGGTCAGGGATAGTCGCGGCTCGCAACCGCAGATAGCCTTCATCAGGTATTACCTGCTGCTTTAGCGAAGCCGAATCGAAGAACCCCAGTCTGCGATATATTTCGCAGGCCGGGGTTCTTTCCTTTCTCCGGGCTTTCGACTCTTCTGTTGGGAATCCCTAGCTGGCTACAGTAGGAAGGCTTGATCCACCTTCCACGAGAGACCGCCTGTCGCGCCCGAAGGCATCGGCTGCGGTCATCGCGTCAACGACCATCTCCGGGTAGACGGGGAAGGGTTCATTGTGGATGGTCTCCCCCTCGATGCACGCAAGCTCGGCGACTTTCTCGAGGTCTTCGCGGCTCACGTCATCGAGGCCGATATCCGAGAGCGTTACCGGAAGGCCGACGCTGAGGCAGAAGTCCACGTATTCCTCTATTACCTCGGCGGGCTGCCCTTCAAGGACGACCATGGCAAGCACCCCGAAGGCGACTTTCTCTCCATGCCAGTAGTGGTGCGTCCCCTCCAGCACGGTCAGACCGTTGTGTATGGAGTGGGCCGCCGCGAGGCCGCCGGATTCGAAGCCGAGCCCGGAGAGTAGGGTATTCGCCTCTACGACCTTCTCGACCGCCGGGGTCACGACACCCTTTTCAACGGCGAGGCGAGCGGCGAGGCCGTGTTCGAGCAGGGTGTCGTAGCAGAGCCGGGCGATGGTAAGGGCCGCCGAGAGCGGGGGACCACCAGCCATCGCGGCCTTCTTCGTTTTAGATGAGGCCTCGGCCTCGAACAAGGTGGAGAGTCCGTCGCCTATTCCGGCCACGAGGAACCTCACGGGCGCGCTCGCGATGATCGCGGTATCCACCAGCACGACGTTCGGGTTCTTTCCGAAGAAACGATACTCCTTGAACGAGCCGTCGTCTTCGTAGACGACGGCCACCGCGCTCGTCGGGGCGTCGGTCGAGGCGATGGTCGGGACGATGAATAGCGGGAGCCCCGAGGGATGCGCCACGGACTTCGCCGTGTCCATCGTCTTCCCGCCCCCGACCCCGACGACCGAGTCGACGTTCTGCTCCTTCGCTTCCTTTGCGACACGCTCGATCTCACCGGGCGAACACTCGCCGTTGAAACCTACCCGCACCGCTCCCGGAATGTCGAGCGAACCGGCGGGCATCACGTCCTCGACGACCGGGTCGCAGAGTATAAGAGGCTTCTTCAGCCCCAGGTTCCCAAGCTCCCCGGCGAGCTTCTCTATAGCCCCTCGCCCCTGTACGTAGCGTCCCGGCGCAGCGAAGACCATCGCCTGGGTTTCCCGACTACTCACCTGCTCCTCCTCTCGATCCTCCGACACCACGCTCTGAACGGGAGAGCCTGCCACAGTCATCATCCCTCTCCCGAGAGCCAAAGCAAGATACCGCAGCGCGCCGCCACGCGCTACGCTATTCCCCCAGAGAGATCATGCACCTCCAAGTTTTCCGTAGGTGTTGGAATCCCGAGCGTCAACCCGGAAACGAAGCGGCGGCGTTTTCATTCATTGTTGGAAAACCTTCGTTATCGGCTTGCTATTGGGTTGGTCAGTTGAGGTAAACTGTGTGAGGTGGGTCACACCCATGTCCTTTCCAAAGAAGGAACGTGGGTGGCTAGTAGTAAAGGTCGGTGTTCTATTACATCGACAGGGGAAACAAGGAGGAATAGATGTACCAGAAAGACGGCGAGAAGTATTTCGTGGTTGACGGCCACGTCCACTACTGGACGGCGGGGCCGGAGAACTGGCGGAACGTGCATGGTCAGCAGTTCATCGAGTGTTTCCATGACTATCACTCCGGTCTCAGCCCCGAGGAGTACAAGTGGGACTTCGAGAAGTTCCACACCATCACGGAA
This sequence comes from Rubrobacter sp., assembly GCA_051000975.1. Classification (GTDB taxonomy): domain Bacteria; phylum Actinomycetota; class Rubrobacteria; order Rubrobacterales; family Rubrobacteraceae; genus Rubrobacter. The sequence goes on along the minus strand of JBPCNU010000107.1, from coordinate 1,773 downwards.
GACGGTCTTATCTCCGACCTCTTCACGAACGGCTACGCCGACAAGGCGATTCTTCAGCCGACGCACCTGAAAGACTTCTACAAGGAGGGCTTCAACACCACCGAGCGGGTCAACGAGCTCGCGGCGAAGTACCCGGACAGGCTCATGGCCAACGGCGCCTATGACCCGCGCGATGGCGAAGCCGGCCTGGAGGACTTCGAGCGGGCGCACGAGAAATGGAACTTCAAGGGCGTCAAGCTCTACACCGCCGAGTGGAAGGGCGAGTCGAAGGGCTGGGACCTGCGCGACGAGTCGTCGAGGCGTTACCTCGACAAGGTCCGGGAGCTGGGGATAAAGAACGTCCACATACACAAGGGGCCGACGATCCGCCCGCTCAACAAGGACGCCTTCAACGTAGACGACGTGGACGACGTGGCGAGCGAGTACACGGATCTCAACTTCATCGTAGAGCACGTCGGTCTTCCGAGGCTAGAGGACTTCTGCTGGATCGCGACGCAGGAGCCGAACGTCTACGGCGGGCTGGCGGTCGCGATACCGTTCATGCACGCAAGGCCCCGGTACTTCGCCCAGATCATCGGCGAGCTACTCTTCTGGATTGGTGAGGACCGCATCACCTTCGCCAGCGACTACGGCATCTGGCAGCCCAAGTGGCTCGTCGAGCAGTTCGTCGATTTCCAGATCCCGGAAGACATGCAGAGCGAGTACGGTTCGATCTCGACGTTCGCCAAGAAGAAGATCCTCGGCCTCAACATGGCGGGTCTCTACGACATCGAGGTCCCCGAAGAAATGCGGGTACACGAGGATGCCGCGCACGACAGCGCACTCCTCTCGGACGCCGCACCGGTCGCGCCGTAACCCTATGTCACCATTGACGAAAGAAAGAGTCTTGGACGTCCTTTCGGGCGTCCGGGATCCGGAGTTGGACGAGCCGGTGACCACGCTCGGCTTCGTCTCCGGCGTGTCGGTTGATGATTCGAGCGTCTTCGTTACGCTGCGCCTCCCGACGTTCTTCTGCTCCCCGAACTTCGCCTACATCATGGCCGAGGACTCGAAGAAGCTCCTGATGCAACTTCCCGAAGTCAGCCGGGTCAAGATCCACCTTAAGAACTTCCACGTCGCAGAGGAGATAGAGGCCGGGCTGGAGGAAGGCGCGGGCTTCGACGCAGCGTTCAGCGATTTCAGCGAGACGAGCGGCGAAGACCTAACGGAACTCCGCGACACCTTCAAACGCAAGGCGTTCATCCGTCGGCAGGAGATCCTCTGCCGCGAACTCCTGCGCGAAGGCGCGACCCCGGCTAAGCTCGCACACCTGACGCTAGGGGAGGTCGGCCCGTCCGAGGAGCGCGAGGTCTACCTCGATCGCCGCGCAGAACTCGGCTTCGATGTCTCCGACGAGTCTCCGCTGCTACTCAGCATTTACGGCGCGACGATCCCGGAGGACGCGGTCGTTATGCACCTCAAGAACGCCAAGCTCACACGCGTGAGCGTCGAGGGTAACGGTATGTTCTGCCAGGAACTTTTGAAGGTGCGCTACGCAAAGGATAAGGACCGCCTCGGGGCGCAACACTAGCCTCACAGTTCAGCGAAGATTCGTACCACGAGCGCGGGGTTTCCGGAGAACGAGACCCCGTTTTTCGTGCCTTCACGCAAGAAATGTCAGCCCGCACTACAGGGTAACGATCGCATCTCTCGCTCGAATTTCCAACATCCCAGGAAAATATCTACCTCTGGCCCCGCTAACCTCCGTTTCTCGCGTTTCTGCCGGAGCCAGCA
>JBPCNU010000106.1:0-7963 GCA_051000975.1 Rubrobacter sp. | reverse complement strand
TGTCCAGATCCGCCACTGAGTACGCTACTGACTCCATCAGTTTATTACATATGGCGTTATTTAGTACGTCATATGGCGCAAAAAATCAGGAGCGCTGCGAGAACATCTTTCCGAAGCGGCTCATGGCATCGTGCTGCATGTGTGGGATGACGTGTGAGTAGGTGTCGAGGGTCATCGAGATGCGGGAGTGGCCGAGGACTTCCTGCAGTATCTTGGGATGTTCGCCGCTCTCCAACCACAGTGTCGCGAAGGTGTGGCGCAGGTCGTAGAGGCGGATGTTGGGTAGGCCTGCGTGCTTCAGGAGCGGCTTGAAGTGTCTAGCGGCAAGGTTATCGCGGCACAACGGCTTGCCGCTCAGGGCCGGGAAGATGAGGCCTTCGTGTTCGGGTTCGGCCCGCCAGTTTTTGTTCCAGACTTCGGCGTAGCGGAGGCGTTCTTCGAGGTAGCGGAGGCGGTGGTCTCCCACGAGACGGCACTCCGTCTCCACGAGCTGACGGACCTCATGCCCGACCACATTCACCTGAGCGTCCCAAAGAGCTTCCGCAAGCGGCCACCGAAGGGCGTCGAGCTACACAAGATCCGGCTGGAGGACGGAGACGTGGAAGACCGGGGAGGGTACCGGGTCACGACCCCGCTGAAGACCATACTGGACATCGCGCGGAGCACGAAGATGAGCCCGGAGCACCTGGAGGCAGCCGTCGCGGAGGCGCTGGAGCGCGGGCTGGTGCGCCGCAAGCGGCTCCTGGAAGCGCTGGAGACGCTGGAGGATGAAGAGCGGAGATCCATTATAGAGGGGGCGATGTCAGGGGTGGCGCGGTAGTGGTTGGCGCAGGAATCCGCATCGAAGAGGAAGGAACTTGAGGTACGCGAGCGCCGCAGCCTTCGCCCAGGCTCTCGGGGAGCGACTGAAGCGACAGGCGGAGGGCGAGGGGGTGGACATCGAGCGGCTACGCAAGCGGGTAGCGTTCGAGCAGTTCAGGCGAACTGCGGCCTGAGCTCGGTTGGGATCAGGTCTACGAGTTTCGTTTATTTCGATTATTAGTGTATACTCTGACTACCGATGAGGACGAAGAGGAAGTGAGGTTAGTGACGGACGTGCGAGAGAGAGACCCGGTGCCGGTGCCGGATCGCGACGCGAGCACGGTCAGAGAACTGGACAAGGTGCTGGCTGGCGCTCAGGGCAAGGCCGTTCTCAGAAGCCCTTCGGGACACGAGTTGCCCCTGCCCCACTCCGTTTACAGGGTGCTGGAGCAGGTGGTCCACGAGATGGCGCGTGGCAACGCCGTCAGGGTGCTGCCAGTCAAGGCGGAACTCTCCACCCAGCAGGCGGCCGACCTCCTGAACGTGTCGCGACCGCACCTGGTGAAGCTGCTGGAGCGCGGCGAGATCCCCTACCACCGCGCGGGCTCTCACCGCCGGGTCGTCCTCGAAGACCTGCTAGTGTACAAAGAGAGGCGTGACCGGGAGAGTCTCGAAGCTCTGGACGAGGTCACCCGCATCTCCGAAGAGCTCGGCCTCTACGACGAGTAGAGCTTCCAGCCCGCCTTGGCCTTTGTAGCCCTGTTGGACGCCAACGTGCTCTATCCTGCGTACCTGAGGGACTTGCTACTGCGCCTCGCACAGGCTGGCGTCTACCAGCCCCGGTGGAGCGCGGAGATCCTCGACGAGGTCGCCCGCAACGTCAAGGAGGGACGCGACGCTAGCGAAGCTGGCCAGGAGAAGGTGGACCGCATGATCTCGCTCATGAGGCGGCACTTCGAGGACGCGGAAGTAACCGGGTACGAGGGGCTCGTCCCGGCTATGACCAACGACCCGAAGGACCGCCACGTGCTGGCCGCCGCGATCACTGGCGGAGCAGACGTGATCGTGACGCACAACCTCAGACACTTCCCGCCGCAATCCCGCGAGCCATACAACATAGACGCCCAGGGACCAGACGAATTTCTCCGCCATCAGTGGGACCAGGCGGACCATGAACGCTTCGTCGCGATCCTGGAGCGCTGGACAGCTCAACTCCAGAGACACCCGGATACCCTGGAGGGGGTCCTGGAAGAGAGGCTGATGTCCACCGCGCCGGAGTTCAGTCGCGCCGTATTGGAATACATTCGCCGCGAGAAGACCTGATGAGAGTCTGTGTCGACCGGACCTACCGGCTCATGAGCCAGGCGTCGAGCTCCGTCCGGCTGTAGAGGATGCCACGCTCCGAGAGGTAGTGTTCGGCACCTCTGTCCGTCCTCACCAGTTCCTTGAACGCTCCGGGCGTGCGCTGAAGGTAGGCTGCGGCCTGCTCGTGGGTCATCCACTCCGCCGACTGCATGGCCCGCATGGTCTCGGTCGTCCGCGCCAGGCTCTCCGCCACGTCCGTCAGCACCTGAACCGCTCCGACCACCGCCTGCGTCTCCAGCCCCGACAGGGCTTCACGAACGGCCGCGATCTCCCTCGTCGCATCTACAAGTGCAGGTCCCTGTCTCCCCACCTCCCTCAGCATACGGGTATTTTATCGATTCATTCGATAGATAACTACCCTCTTTTTGACCGCAATTCTGACCGCAATTGGGTCTTTCTCCGTCTGCTTTCTTCTGCCTCTAGGGTTTGCGCTCGTCGATAGAATACCTGCAAAATCGGCATTTCTCTGACCACCTCTACAAGCATACAAATCTCTTGAGAAGGACTACGAATCAGAGGGCCGCTGGTTCGAGTCCTGCCGAGCGCACTCCAGAAACTTCAGCATACTGCTCTTGTATATTCAAGAGCTTTGTAGCATTCGGCCTCTTCCGTAGATGGCAACGGTCCGCAAACGGTCAGCATAATAGGCGAGCTAAGGTATCTGAGGCTAGCCAGCCTGGGTCTCCGCCAAGCCGGCGTTCGGGTATCACTTTGGATTCTTCATCGGCGTGGATCGCCCCGACCATCGACTCGAAGAAGCAGGGGTCTCTCGTAAAGACGAGCATTACTGCGGGGACGGCCTGGAGCGAAGACGTGCCTGTACCCGTACAGCGGAGTCCTCTTCATCGGGTGGTTGAAGTTACCCTCGAGGCTCGTACACGTTTGTGTGTTGGAGGCATACACTATTCAGGATCGAGGCTGCAGGAGTTTTTCTGTTGATACGATCAGCGTATCCGAGGTTTCCGAGGGAAGTAGGCATTTGAGTAGTAACACACGAGAGGGTCTTGTCGAGCAGGGTCGGGCGGGGTCCGGCCTGGTACCGCAACGAAGGACGTTCGCCATCATCTCCCACCCGGACGCCGGGAAGACGACCCTAACCGAGAAGTTCCTGCTGTATTCAGGGGCCATAAAGATGGCCGGGGCGGTCAAGTCGCGCAAGCAGGAGCGCGTGCGCTCGGACTGGATGGAACTGGAGCGGCAGCGCGGCATCTCCATAACATCAGCGGTGCTGGGGCTTGACTACCGGGGGAGACGCTTGAACCTGCTGGATACTCCGGGCCACGCGGACTTCAGCGAGGACACTTACAGGACTTTGTACGCGGTTGATTCGGCGCTGATGGTGCTGGATGCGGCGCGCGGAATAGAGTCCCGGACGCTCAAGCTCTTCGAGGTTTGCCGGGAGCAGGGGATCCCGATCATCACGTTCGTGAACAAGCTGGACCGGCCTGCCCTCGATCCTCTTGAGTTGCTGGATCAGATCGAAAGCTCGCTCGGGTTGCGCGCCGTCCCTGTAACGTGGCCCGTCGGGAGCGCACAGGACTTCAGAGGGGTCGTGGACCGGCGCAACGACACCCTCATTCGCTACGACCGAACCGCTCACGGAGCCGCTGTTGGTTCCGAGGAGGTCGTGCCGCTCTCGGAGATCGAAGGTGAAGAGGGGAACAGGGAATTCCTCGAAGAATTGCAGCTTCTGGAGGCTGTCGGCTCCGAGGTCGGGGACGGGTTCGACCGGGAGGCGTTCCTCGCCGGAGACCTTACCCCCGTCTTCTTCGGCAGCGCGCTGGCTAACTTTGGCATCCGGCTCCTGCTCGACTCGTTTGTGGACTTCGCCCCTTCTCCGGTCCCGCGCCTTGATGTGAGCGGCAGGCAGCGTGACCTCGGTGAGCCGTTCAGCGGGTTCGTGTTCAAGGTACAGGCGAACATGGACCCGAGGCACCGGGACCGGGTGGCGTTCGTCCGGGTGTGTTCGGGCCGTTTCGAGCGGGGCATGCGCCTCGTACACCAGCCGACCGGGAAGGTGATCGCAACCCGCCACGCCCAGCAACTCTTCGCCGACGACCGCTCGACGGTAGAGGAAGCCTTTCCCGGCGATGTAGTCGGGCTGGTCAACGCTCAGGACCTCAACGTCGGGGACACCCTGTACGCCGAAGACCCGGAGGACGCTTCGGTGGCCTTCCCCCCGATACCGGAGTTCGTCCCGGAACACTTCGTCCTTGCCCGCAACAGAAATTCCAGCAAGCACAAGCAGTTCTGGAAGGGACTCAAGCAACTCTCCGAGGAGGGGGTCGTCAAGGTGCTGAAGCGACCAAATGACGGTGGGCAGGAGCCGGTCCTCGGGGCCGTAGGGCCGCTTCAGTTCCAGGTGGCCGAGTACAGAATGGAGCATGAATTCGGCGCGCCGCTCTCGGTCAGGAATGCTCCGTGGACGGAGGCGGTTCGAGTTGAGGACTCGGAGCTCGCGACGGTACGGGAGGCGCGGGGAGCGCAGTTCGTCACCGACGACCGGGGTACGTCCTTCGCCCTCTTCGAGAGTCGGTACTGGCTCGAGAAGGCACTCAGGACGCTCGGAAGGGAGGCTTGATCGGGTTCCGCGTCAAGGAACCGGTACTCAGGCTCCCCTGGCGTGCAGCCACTCCGGGACACGCTCGACTTCGTCGTGGAGGGGCAGTGTCCGAACCTTGCCGGAGTCCGGTCGTTCCGACCTTCTCAATAGACGCTCCGGGAACCTGCGGGCTGACCATCTAAGATCCCGGTCGGGTTTCTTCTCACCTGCCGAACAGCAACCGCCTGAGCCGCACCCAGAGAACGTTGACCGGCGCGGAGCCTTCGGAGGCTCCGAGGGCATCGTGAAGAGCCTGGTATTCCTGCCGGCAGTCGCCGCAGTGGTCGAGGTGGCGTTTCACGAGTGGCATCGCGGTGGCGGCGTCAAGCCCGGTTAGTTCACTCTCAACGAACCGGTCGAGCCGCTCGAAGCACTCGTCGCAGCCGAGTTCGTTCTCTGATGCGTCGTCACCCAGCATCCTGGCGAGCTTGCCGAGTTCTTCGGGGTTCAACATCTTGTCAGGGCTTCTTTCATCTTTCGTCTTTCGCCGCTCTGTTTGAGGTCAGACGTCTCGCGGGGCCGGATTCTTACGCGCCGCCCGGCTCTCATTCCAGAGCCTCCATCATCTCTCGCGCCGAAAGTCCTTCGGCCTCGATGCGCTTTTTCAGTCGCTTTCTCGCGTCGTGGAGCAGCTTGTAGAGGGCGCCCCGGTTCGTGTCCAGCCTGCGGGCGGCTTCTTCGAGCGGCATCCCCTCGAACATGACCGCGACCATCGCCCGCCGCTGCTTCTCCGTAAGTTCTTCGTCTATGAAGGTTCTAAGGGTCTCGGCCATCATCTTCCTTGTCGTCTCGCGTTCCGGCGAGGGGGTGAGATCGTCGAAGACGCCGGAGGGCGATTTGCGCGTTTCGCGGTAGTCCATGATCTCCTGCAGCGACACGTCGCGCCAGCGTTTGCGTCGGAGTTCGGTGTAGGCGACCCTGACCGAGATCTTCTGCGCCCACGTCGTGAAGCGGCTCTCGCCCCGAAACGAATCGAGGTTCTTCAGAATACGGATGAGAGCTTCCTGCGCGAAGTCCTCGGCGGCTTGGTCGAGGCCGCGAACCCGCCCGGCGAAGGCGACCTTCAGACCGCGAACGAGTACGACTCGCAAATCCCGGAGAGCGGCCTCCCGGCCCGGCCCCCGAAGTTCGGCGAGCCACTCTTCGTTCGTGCGCTCCCTCAGACGTGTTCCCCGACCTCTCGCATGGAGTCCATTTTACCGACCGGGGTCGGCTACGCCGTGATGACCGGGAACCAGTAGTAGACGATGTACCCCCCGGCGACTATCAGGAGGACGGCGGAGGCCACCTGCACGTAGGCCATCATCCCCCGAAGCCGCGAGACGACGCCGCTCTTGAAGAGTGAGATCGCAATCGTCAGCGCGATGAGAACGGTCGTCATGCCGAGCCCGTAACTCGCAAACTGCCCGACGCCCGATGAGAAACTCCCGGCGGCGAGGCTCCCGCCCATCACCGCGAGAAACACCGGGAGGGTACAACTCAAGGAAGCAAGACCGTAAGCCAGCCCAAAGAGGAAGAAGCCCCGGATGCTGAGGTCTTTCGGGTCTCCGACGCGCTCGGCGAGCCGCTCGAAGAAACCGGTGTAGAGCGTGCGCCCGGCCAGAAGCCACAGGCCTAGAAGGACGAGGCTGACCCCGATCACAGTCCCGACCCAGGGCATCGCAGCCAGGATCTGACTCCCCCCGGCTGCGATTATCACCCCGGCGATCCCGAAGAGCAGCACGAACCCCAGCGACACGACCCCACCTATACCAACGGCCCGCGCTATACGTCCGAAGCGGGAAGTCTTCCCGTAGCCCTCTTCCCGGCTGCCGAGATAGAGCGAGAGGTAGGCCGGGAGCATCGCAAACCCGCACGGGTTGACGGCGGCTACAATACCGGCCCCGAACGCAAACCCGAACGGCAGCAGCGCACCGAAGCTCGTGAGCAGCTGCGTTGCAAGCTCCTGAAGGGCGTTCACAGCACGCTGTCCAGTTCCGCTCTCAGGGTAGGCGCGTCGGAGATAGCCACGTCCCGGTAGACCTCCTCGCCGTTCTCGTCGAGGATGATGGTCGTCTCCAAAGCGCTCACGCCGAACTGCCGAGCGAGATTGCCATCGTCTATGACGGTCGGGAACGGTTCGTCCACGCCCGCCTGAGCGTAGAAGTTGGCGATGGACTCTTCGGACTCGAAGGGGTCAATGGAGATCATGACCATGTTGAGCCTACGATCCTCGTAGGCGGGAAGGACCTCGGACCATGCCCGAGCTTCCTCCATGCAACGCTGTCACCAGCCGGCCATGAAGAACAGAGCCGTTACGTCCTGCCCCCCGAGGCTGACCTCCTCGCCGTCTATCGTCGTAGCCGTTGGCCCGGAAGGTTCCTCTTCTTCCTGCGGTTCCTGCTGCATCGAATCCCCGGTGCCGGCTTCTTCCGCACTCGCTTCTTCCGGCTGCGCCTGCTGTTCGGTCTGTTCTGCGGCCTGCGTCTCGGGCGGGGCTTGTTCGGGTGACTCTGTTGTAGACTGCTCTGCGCCGCCGCACGCGGCGAGCGTCAGGGCCAGGAACACCGTCAGGACGGAAAATCTCTTCATCGTTGCCTCTCTGTTGGGGGTTCTATCGTTCGTAGACTCTGGTCTCGGGGCGGAAGGCGGCCCAGGAGAACCAGAAGTGGTCTATACCGACGAGCGGTTCCAGCTTCTCGCCTTCGAGTTCTCCGGCGACCGCCTCACCGAGTACGTTCCACTCGCTTCCGGTCTCTTTGTCGAAGATAGTACCCTGCTTATCTGCTTCGAAGGTGAGCGTTCTGGTGCCGAGGTTTCGGGAGTAGATCGCCGCCGACCCTACATCGCGCCCGGCGTCGAGGTCCGCTGCGTCCAGAGCGGAGGCCGTACCCTCCGACCAGAAGACGGCGACCGGCTGGCCTCCGACTTCGTCGTTTACCGCCGGGTTCTGCATGAGGGTTTCGTAAGGGTAAGCGACGGGTTTTTCGGGGTCGTCGGCGGTCAGGACGCGGGACATCGGCGGGAGTTCTCCGGGGGTCTCGGGGCCGTCGTAGAGGAAGGGCGCGGAGTCTACGTCGTCGTATCCGGCGTAGGGGTTCGTACCGTAGTCGCGGTTGTATCCGGTGTCTTGCGAGAGGACCTGTCCGTCGGGATGAGCCTCTCTGAAATCCTCCCAGGCGACGATGGAGGCCGGGACGGAGGCGAGCGTTCGTC
>JBPCNU010000105.1:0-16006 GCA_051000975.1 Rubrobacter sp. | reverse complement strand
TTCGGCGCCGGGGAACCGGCGGAGACGCAGAACTCGTAGCGACCGCCCACCGGGAAAATTTGCGGCAAACCACCCCGAACTGCGGTTAGAATGAGCGGCAGGATTACCGGCGCGCAGCGACGAGCTGCACACCGGACGACAGGAGGTCGGATCTTGGATAAAAAACGACTCGGCAGCTTCGTGATCGGTGGCCTCGCCGGTCTGCTCGCCGGTCTGCTCATCGCCCCGAAGAGCGGGCGCGAGACTCGTGGTGGCTTCGCCGACCGCGCCGGAGAGGCCCGACAGCGCAGCAGCGAGACCTACTTCGAAGCCCGCGAGAGGCTTCGCGAAAGGGTCTCCGCAACGAGGGGCCAGTCTGTACCTCCAACGAACGACCTCACTCATGCTCCGTCCGCCGCCGACCTCTACGTCCCGGAACCTGGGCCGGACGCGCCGGGCGAGGATCTGCCAGATATGCCGGACCCCCGACCAGCGGAAGCCCCCGCCGAGAGACCTTTTCTAAGAGACGTGTCCCGGGACGCAAACTACGGGGTCGTAGCCGAGCCGAACGAAGGCTTGGAGGAGAGCGCGGCGTCCGAAGGGGGACGCTCCGAGGCGCTCCGGCGGAAGATCCGTGAGACCCGTGCCCGGCTGAAGTCGCAAGGGACGAAGCCTCACGATGTGTCCCCCGATGATGTGTCCCCTGGCGACGGGAGCGGCGATGATGCGCGGTAGAGCTACCCGACTCAGAAGACCGTCGTTTGTCCCGAACCTTCAGGAGATAATGCCGGAGGACGTCTCCCGTCTCCCGGGTTTTGAAGAGGCGATTCGATACTGGACGGGCCGGGAGGTCTCGGCCCGCGAGTGGGTCGGTGAGGTGCGCCGGGAGTGGGGGAGCTGTGGGTTCTGTCTCTGCCGGGGCGATGAGGTACTTGGTTTTCTGGTGTATGCCCCACGGGGCTATCTGCCGCAGTTCGCTTGGTATCCCTTCGAGGGCGGTAGGGAGCGCGACGTGGTACTGGCCTGCGTTACGGGCGACGTGCGAACCGAAAAGCGTCTTATCGTGCGAATGATCCGGGACTGCCGGCTGCGTGGTGTATCGAGCGTTCGAGCCATCGCCAGCGACGGGGGACGGATGTATCACGCCTCCACTTGCGACCTGTTGCGGATGGGCTGGGAGCCGGTCGAGCGAAGCCTATATCTAGGGAGGTTCTACACGCTGTTCAACCTGGAACTCTGCAACACCGTCGAGGCCGGGGAGTTCGCCAGGATCTTGATCGGCCAGGTCGGCCAGGTCAGGCTGCCGCAACTGAGGCCCGCCTCGCCCGGCTCCCTCGCCTCTCGCGCCATAGACGAGATGAAGCTCGCCTTCGAGGAGTCGGACGACGAACGCACCGGCGTCGAACCTCAAGGGAAAGCCCACACCCTCGTCAATTGATGATTGATTAGCTCGTCAACTCGCCCGCTATGGCAGGCGTGCGGTCAGCCGCTCTGACGAACCCCGACGGGGAGTATCGCCGTCTCGAAGACCAGAACACCATCGGGGACGTTTGTCCGGAACTCGATGACTTTTCTCGGACCTTCGGAGTAGTCCGGGTCTTCCCTCTCTTCTTCCGAGAGGTCTATGTCGAAGACGGCCTCACGCCTCTCTCCGGGGGCGAGTGAGTCTATTTGCTGCCTGTACAAGCGCGGCTCCGGGGATGAGGTGTCCTCCGAGAAAACCTCGGCGACCAGCGAGACTTCGGATAGGAGCTCTTCGCTCTGGTTCTCAAGGATTATCCCGAGCGGCTGACCTTCTGCGGCCTCCAGCTCCAAGAGATCGCCTTCGTCCAGGGTGAGGGACAGCGCAGACCCGGACCTCGAATCTGAGGGGCCCGGGACCAGGCTTACCTCTGGAGGGCTCGTGGCGAGGTTCGCCAGGACGAGGAACGCCAAAGAGACGACGAGGAAGGTAAGAACCGTTGCCAGGATCCAACCCACCGCCCCCCTCACCGTTCGACCGGGACCCTGTAGACGTTGTAGAAGGCTTCGAGGAGCGCGCTCGCCTGAGCCGGGTAGACGCGCAGGCCGGTGGTGGATATCCCTCGGGCGACGATCGCGAGGCTCTCGCCGTCGGGCGACCAGGCGAGGTCATTGGGGCCGTTCTTGATCTCCATGTCTTCGTTCTCCGTGAGCGAGCGCAGCTCGGAGCTCTGCAGGTTCAGGACGTAGACGTTGGTCGGAGAGTCCGACCGTAGCCGTCCTATTACGGCGAGTTCTTCGCCGTCGGGTGAGAGCCGGATGCCGGAGGCCGTAAACCCAGATCCCGGCCCCGGGGCTGGTCTGGAGTACGGGCCGTTCGCACCGTTTTGCACGAGGAGTATCCTCTGGGAGGCATATGTCCTGTTCGTGGTCTCTGCTGAGGCGGAGTCTCCGGTTTCCTCTCCCTCCAGGTAGTAGATCCCCCGCGAGGACCACTGCGGGGAGCCGAGAATATGTCTGCCTGGCTGCAGTATGACGAAGTCGGTGTAGGAGCCGTCCACGAGATCGAGCAGCGTAAGGCGGTACTCATCACCCTCTCCGGCCTCGCTCGTCCTGATGGAGAGGACGGCCTTGGTCCTGTCCGGGGAGGCGGAGATACCGGTCACGAAGCCGGATGCCGACTCGGGGTAAGTGTTGGAGATCACGCCTCCCCGCACGAGCGAGATAACGCTCTCGGAGCCGCTCAGGGTCGCGATCAAAGCCCCGGCGGCAGAGGAACCCTGCTCCGAGGAGATCACATCCTCGGCGAGCAGAGAGATTTCTCTGGAGTCCGCCGACGCTCCACTCGGCCTCGGAATACTGTACAGAGAGGTGGTTTTTACGCCTTCCTCCGAGCTGGCGGTGTCGCTGTTGGAGTCGGGTCTCAGAGAGACGTTCAGACTCCGGGCGGAGTCCCAGGCGACCGACTGCGCCCCGAAATCCAGTGGCGTCCAGCGGCGTTCCACGCTGCCGCTCGCCGGCTTGTCCACGACGTAACCGTCCACGACGAAGGCGAGCCTGCTACCGTCGGGGCTCCACGCCGGAGAACTCTTGTAGCCCGGTCCCTCGCTCATCGCCCGCACGCCGGGGCCGAGCCGGAGTTCCATGCCGCCGCTGCCGCTCGGGAGCGGCTCCAGGGGGACGCCTTCGGTTCTGGAGCAGCCCGCACCGAGCAGCACGACGAAGAGCAGGAGCAGCACGACCGCTCTAACTCTAGGAAGTCGCATGTCCCCCCGAGGTCGTCGGTGGGGTCTTCGGGAGCGTTACCGTGACCGTGGAGCCATGCTCCGGTTCGCTCTCGAAGGAGATGCTCCCGCTGTGCATATCCACTATCTGCTTGCTTATGGAGAGCCCGAGGCCGCTGCCACCGGTCGCCCGCGAGCGATTCTTGTCGACCCGGTAGAACCGCTCGAAGAGGTGGGGAAGGTCTTCTTCGGGGATGCCGAGGCCGTTGTCCTTTATCTCCACGACGACCTCCGAGGCGGTTTCGTGCGCGCTGACTTGCACCTGTGCGCCGGACTCGGAATACTTTACTGCGTTGTCTATCAGGTTGAGGAAGACCTGGTAGATCTTCTCCGCGTCACAGATCAGCTGGATGTCCCGGTCCGGCGTCTCCGGGGCTATGAGTTCTATGCCGAACCGCTCGGCCTTGGTGGCGACGGAGCGCCGGGCGTTCTCGATTATCCTGTCCACGCTGGCCGTGTCGAGCCTCAAGGAGTATCGCCACGAGTCCATCTGGGCGAGCGTCAGGAGTTCTTCGACCATGTCTCGTATCCGGGCCAGTTCTCCCTCGGCGAGTTCTAGAGCCCGGTGCTCCAGCGGGTCGAGCCTCTCCCCGGCGCGTTCCAGAAGGCCGACCGCGCTCTGTATCGTGGCGAGCGGCGTCCTGAGCTCGTGGGAGACATCCGAGACGAAAGCCGTTTTCGACCTCTCCAGCGAACGATACTCGGTGATGTCCCGGACGGCAAGGATGATCTCCGGTCCTTCCTTCGACTCTTTCTTTGGCTCTTTGGCCCGTTCGCCCTCGTTGCCGGATCTCATTCTGGCGGCGTAAGCCCAGTAGGTCTTGCCGTCGTCTTCGAGTTCCCGGACGGCGAAGCCCTCCAGGGCGGCTCGTCTGACGCATTCTATGATCTCCTCGTGAACCCCGAGGTCGTAGAGGGTCTCGCCTCTGGAATCCTCCGAGACCCCGAGTACCTCCGCCGCCGGGTTCGACATGGTTACGCGCTCGCCCCGCCCGGTCGCGATGAGGGCTTCGGGGGTGGCCTCCAGCACGGCTTCAAGCCTGCGTTTCTGCTCCTGAATCTCCCCGACGTAGTGTTCTATCTCCTCAGACATGTAGTTGACGGCCCTTGCGACCTCGCCTAGTTCGTCGCGGCTCGTAACCGGAACGGAAGTCCGGTAGTCACCGGAGGCTATACGTATCGCCGCATCGCGGGTATTGGTGAGGGGGCGGGTGATTTGCCTCGCCATCACGTAGCTCGCGAGGCTGCCGAGGGCGACGCTGGTCAGTATCGCTCCGACTATCCCGAACCTGAGGAACGCGAGCGTCCTCGAAAGTTCGTCCTGCGGGGCGTCGTAGATCATGACCCCCTGCGGGGTTCCGTCCCCGACGGTGAGCGGCCAGAGCGCGACGTAGCCCTCCTCGCCACGAACGAGCCGCCCCTCACCCCCGGAGGAACCCTGCACGATTTCTATGGTCTCCGAACTCACTCCGAGTCGCCTCAGAGCCTGCTCCGGTGACACCGAGTCCCCGAATCCATCGCGGGCAGCGAGTGGCCTCCCGCCCGGCCCGACGTAAACGACCCCGAGGCCGGTCGGATCGGCGACGACCTGTGCGAGCTCCTCGGCGTAGGTCACCGGGGCGGGGAGGGTCTGGTCTTCGGGGTCTCTCTGCACCTCTATAAAGGCAACCGCCCCGGTGTTTGCCGTCCTCGAACGCTGCTCTAGAAGGTTGTTCTCCGCTTCGGTGAGCCGGGTCTGGGCAAAGTAGTATAAGACAAGTCCGATAACGAGGCTCGCGACCGATGAGATCCCGACGAGCGCGATGAAAATCCGGGCCTTGAGACCGAGGCTCCGCACCTCCGGGCCGACCGAACTCCAGCGCAGCCAGTCCGGCCGGAACCCGAAACCGGCCTTCTTGCTCGAACCCTTCAACTTCAACTACGAGAACCTCCGCGGATGCGTGAGCCGCTTCGTCTGCTACCGGCTGCTGGGACGCGCCGCTCGGTACCCGACGCTCGGCACGGTCTGGACGACCTCCGGCTTCGAGGGGTCGCGCTCGATCTTCCCCCTCAAACGACTTATGTGCACGTCTATATACCGGCTCGCCAGGTAGTGCGACGAGGTCGAGACGGCCTCGGAGATCTGCGCCCGCGTGAACGCCTGACCGGGACGCTTCATCAGGAGCGCGAGTATCCTGAACTCCGTCGGGGTGAGGTCGAGCATAGCCCCGTCGCGACTGACGGTGTAGCCGTTCTGATCCAACTCCAGCCCGCCGAGCTTTATTACCCCCGCCCGACTCTCCCCGTCATTCTTCCCGAATCGCCGGAGTATCGCCTTGATCCTCGCGAGGAATTCTTTGGTGTCGAAGGGCTTGGTGATGTAATCGTCGGCCCCCAGCTCCAGCCCGACGACCTTATCCACCGACTGGCTCTTCGCTGTGAGCAACACCACCGGAACGTCGCTCTTCTCCCGGATCTCCTTCAGAACCTCGAAGCCGGAGAGCTTCGGCATCATCACATCGAGCACCACAAGGTCGTAGTTGCCGTGATCCAGAACCCTCAGAGCCGCAACCCCATCCTCCGCCGTAACCACGTCGTATCCCTCAGACATCAGCACTATGGAAGTGACCTCCAAAAGTGCCGCATCATCGTCCACCAGCAGGATAGTCTCTTCCACCCAAAACCCTCTCGAACCTAGTCAACTCTTACGAACCGTCACGAAACCGTGCCATTTCTCATACCGCTCATTATCCCACCTGAAACTGCCTCCGTCCCGCACCGTATCCCTCTCTCGCAAGGGTTCTCTAAATGGGAAAATATAAACTTGAAGGTGGGAGACTTAGATTTTATACTAGCTACAGGTTAGATCATCTCGTTACTCTGGAAGTCTAGATGAAAAGTAACGAAGAGTCGGGCAAAGTTCTACACATTCAGGAGGAAACAGATGGGCAAGAGCATTGGGATAGACCTCGGCACTACGAACAGTTGCGTGGCTGTTCTGGAGGGTGGCGATCCGGTCGTCATAACGAACTCCGAGGGGGAGCGGACGACGCCCTCGGTAGTTGCGTTCGACCGGAAGAGCGGGGACCGGCTCGTGGGCCAGCTAGCCCGGCGTCAGGCGGTTACGAACCCCGACCGGACGGTTTATTCGATCAAGCGCTTCATGGGCATGCGTTACAACGACGTGAAGAACGAGCGCACGAGCTACGAGGTAACTTCGGGTTCTGGCGGCGATGTTCAGGTCAAGATAGCCGACGAAGAGTACTCGCCGCAGGAGATCAGCGCGATGACGCTCCAGAAGCTCAAGCGCGACGCTGAAGAGTACTTCGGTGAGGAAGTAACCGATGCTGTCATTACCGTCCCGGCTTACTTCGAGGACGCTCAGCGGCAGGCGACGAAGGACGCGGGCCGCATCGCTGGGCTGAACGTCAAGCGCATTATCAACGAGCCGACCGCAGCGGCACTCGCTTACGGTTTGGATAAAGAGACCGATCAGACCATCCTCGTCTTCGACCTCGGCGGTGGTACGTTCGACGTGTCCATCCTTGAACTCGGTGACGGGGTCTTCGAGGTCAAGGCGACGAGCGGCAACAACCACCTCGGCGGCGACGACTTCGACGAGAAGATCGTTGACTGGCTCGTTTCCGAGTTCAAGAAATCTGAAGGCATAGACCTCTCCAACGACAAGATGGCGAGCCAGCGACTTCTCGAAGCGGCGGAGAAGGCGAAGAAGGAACTCTCCTCCACGACCTCCACGTCCATCAACCTGCCGTTCATCACGGCGGACGCGAACGGCCCGAAGCATATGGACTTGACGCTCTCACGCGCCCAGTTCAACCAGCTCACCGCCGAACTCGTCGAAGCGACGGCGAACCCGGTGCGTCAGGCGATGCGCGACGCAGGGCTTCAGCAGGGCGAGATAGATCAGATCATCCTTGTAGGTGGCTCGACGCGTATCCCCGCCGTGCAGGATCAGGTCAAGGAGATAACCGGTAAAGAGCCGCACCGGGGTATCAACCCGGATGAGGTCGTCGCTATCGGCGCCGCCATCCAGGCCGGGGTCCTCGCCGGTGAGGTCAAGGACGTGCTTCTCCTCGACGTTACCCCGCTCTCCCTCGGCATCGAGACCAAGGGTGGCGTCATGACAAAGCTTATCGAGCGCAACACGACTATACCTACGCGTAAGGCTGAGACTTTCACCACCGCCGACGACAACCAGGGTTCGGTAGAGATCAAGGTCTACCAGGGTGAACGCGAAATCGCTGCATATAACAAGATTATCGGCAACTTTCAGCTTGTCGGTATCCCGCCCGCGCCTAGAGGTGTACCTCAGATCGAGGTTTCGTTCGATATAGACGCGAACGGTATCGTAAACGTCGGAGCGAAGGACTTGGGAACCGGCAAGGAGCAGCGCATTACGATCACGGCCTCCGGTGGTCTCTCGGATGTTGACATCGAGCAGATGGTCCGGGATGCCGAATCGCACGCCGACGAAGACCGCCGCAAGAGGGAAGAGGCCGATGTAAGGAACAACGCCGACAGCCTCGTGTACTCCGTCGAGCGGTCGCTCAAGGATATGAACGGCAAGGTGGACGATGTCACCCGCGTGGAGATCGAGCAGGCCATCAAGGAGGCTAAGGAAGCCCTCGCCGGGGGTGACGTCGAGGAGATAAAGACCAAGCAGGAAGCCTTGATGACGGCCTCGCACAAGCTCTCCGAAGTCCTCTACGCTCAGGCTCAGGAGCAGCAGGCCAACGCGAGCGACACCCGCGCCGACGAAGAAGATCTCGTCGAGGACGCGGAGGTCATAGACGAGGACGAGGGTAACCGCGACCAGAACGACGGCTCGGATCGCCGTTAGCCGGAACGGATTTTCCCTACGAATCTCCCGGAGCGGGTGCCGACCGTTCCTCGCTCCGGGTTTCATCAGGAGGGGCTGATAGCTTGAACACCGAAGAGAACAATCGCGAGCCGGAGGAGACGACACCCGGCTCAGAGGCCGAACCACTTTCGGAGAGGCCGGAGAGCGGTGAAGGAGTAGCTGCCGAAGGCCACTCGGAAGAAAGCGCATCCCCGGAGACCGCAGCTCAGAGTGAATCTTTCGAGGAGGGTGAAATCCTTATCGAGGGGGAGGAAGATTCCGAATCGTTGATGAAGCTCGAAGTCGAGCTGGATCAGGTAACCCGCGAACGGGACGAATACCTCGACTCGATGCTTCGCCTGAGAGCCGAGTTCGATAACTCGCGCAAGCGACTGGAACGAGAGCGAGAGCGCATCCTTCAGACGGCTTCGGAGCGCATACTGGTGTTGCTGCTGCCGGTGCTCGACAACCTCGATCGCGCCCTTCAGTCCGAAGGCGACGTTAGAGAAGGCGTCCGGGCTACCAGAGACCAGCTCGCGGAAGTCCTCGACCGTGAGGGACTCTTGCCCGTTGACTCCGACGGCGAGCACTTTGACCCGAACGTTCACGAAGCGGTGATGAGTCAGCCTTCCGAAGAACACGAAGAAGGGACGATCCTCCAGACCTTCGAGCGCGGATACCTGCTGAACGGCAAGACCGTGCGAGTCGCCAAAGTCGTCGTTGCTCAATAGTAAAACTGTTTACTTCTAGCACAGGTTCAGGTGCATGGAGATAAAGGATCTCTACAAGGTTCTGGGTATAGAAAAGGGTGCTTCGAAGGAAGAGATTCGGAGTGCTTACCGGAAGCTTGCCCGCAAGTACCACCCTGACGCCAACCCTGACGACTCCGGAGCCGAGGCTCGTTTCAAGGAGATCCAGAACGCCTATGAAACCCTCTCTAACCCGGAGAAGAAGCGGCAATACGATGCTGGACCTACTTCGTACTTCGGGCAGGGAAACCCTCCGAGCGGTACTGGAGGAGAGCAAGGATTCTCGGAGTTCTCCGACCTCTTCGGGGGTTTCGGGGGACTGGGAGACATCTTCGGCAGGACCAGGAATGAAACCGCCGAAAGGTTACGTGGAGAAGACGTAACAGTAAACGTGAACTTGAAGTTCGCAGATGCATTCAACGGCGTAACGACTCGTGTGCGGGCCACGGTCGAGGACTCGTGCCCGGACTGCGAAGGTTCGGGGGCGGCACCGGGTACGACGGTCAGGAGTTGCCCGGACTGCGGCGGTCGCGGAACTTACAGTCGGGATCAGGGCTTCTTCGCGCTCTCGGAGACGTGCCGGAGGTGCAATGGTGAGGGAGTCTATATAGAGAGGCCATGCTCGTCTTGTTCGGGGAGCGGCCGCGTCAAGAAGAGCCGTCAGGCGACGGTGAAGATACCCGCCGGGGCGAAGGAAGGCATGAAAGTCCGGGTTCCGGGGCGAGGAAGCGCGGGCCGGAAGGGTGGTCCGGCGGGGGATATGTACGTCGTAACCCACGTCGAGGAGCATCCCGTCTTTACGAGACGCGGCAGCGACTTCGTGGTGGAGGTTCCGGTCAGCTTCGTGGAGGCCGCTCTAGGGGCGGAGGCTCGGGTGCCGAAGCCCGGCGGCGGGAAGGTGAAGTTGAAGTTGCCAGCCGGCACTCAGGAGGGGCGGCAGTTCAAGGTGCGCGGTGAGGGTTTACCGAGCGCGAAGAAAGGCGGGGCAAGAGGTGACCTTATCGTCCGGGTCAGGGTCGTCATCCCGAAGAAGGTGACGAAGCGCGAGCGGGAGATTCTCGAAGCATTGGCCGACGAGCGTGACGAGGACGTTCGTGAGGAGTTGTTCCGGGAGGCTGAGTTGAAATGAGCTTCAGGAAGCGTCCGGTGTTCATGATCGGGATCGCCTCGGAGCTTATAGGGGTGCATCCCCAGACCCTGCGAATGTACGAGCAGAAGGGTCTGCTCGTGCCGCGTAAGAGCATCAAGAACACCAGGCTCTATTCACAGGAAGATATAGAACGCGGGCAGCACATCCAGCGACTCACGCAGGAGATGGGCCTGAACCTCGCCGGGGTGCGAAAGATCCTCGAACTCGAAACGCAGGTGAAGTTGCTCGAAGAACAAAACGTCCGACTCGCTAGTGAGTTGAAGGCGCGTGAAGCCGAGTACGAACACACCGTTACAGAGGTACACCGCAGCTACAGGCGCGAACTAGTTTTGATCCCCAAGGCCGAGATCGTCGCCCGCCAGAAGCAAAGCGCGAGGCTCGCAGACGACCAGCAAGAACACAAGTACGAACATAAGAAGGGAAAACCCTAGAAAATGCCCGAAGTGATGAAGTGCTACCGACACCCGAAACGCGACACGCGAATCTCCTGCGCCACCTGCGGCAGACCAATCTGCACCGAGTGCATGGTCCAGACCGACGTCGGCATCAAATGCCCCGACGACGCCCGGCTTCCTCGCGGAGCGCGCGCCGGGGTGATGAAGACGAATCAGATCGCGAAAACCGTCCTTGCCGGAGCCGGGGTCGCCGCCGCCGGACTCCTCGTCGTCTTTGCGATCTTCCAGATCGGCTTCCTCACCTTCATCCTCTCAGCCGCCGCCGGATACGGTGCGGGAACCCTGATCCACCGCGCCGGAGGCCGAAACGGCGGCCCGGTAGCTATGACCACCGCCGGGATCGCTACTTTTCTCCCGTTCCTCTACTTTCTCCTCCCGCCTCTCCTCAACGGCGCGTTTCCCATCTACATATTCCTCTCCGCCATCATCGCCGTCGTCGCGGCCCTCTTCGCGAGCCGCTGAGCCTGCCCTGAAAGACCCTTCAGAACGGTCGCAGGTCGAGGCTTGGCAGCCTGTGGATAACTTCAGCAATATCCCTTGACTAAAGGGTTTAGAGTCGTTTTTCGGAGGGTTGGCTCCGTGAACGACTTTGACATGTCGGCCAGAAAGCCTATAGAAATGCGGAAAAGTCGCGGCAGGCTCAGCCCGAACAAGAAAACCTTACCCTCAGATCGAATTACACTTAACTTTGAGATGATACTCAACTTGAAGTTGAGGTCAAGTTTCAGAAATTTCTTTCGGAAGGCCTAGCATAGCCTGAATACGCATGCTAGGGTTGGACCCATGAGAGAGGACATGCAGTACATAGGCGAGATACTCGAAGAGTTAGACGCGGTTGTTCAGGACGCTTCCAGTGTTCCGATGCGCCGGGGTCTGGCTGTCGTTGACCGGTCGGACATGCTATCTATGATGGATGAGCTTCGGGGGTCGCTCCAGGAGGAACTCAGGGATTCTGAGGCGGTTCGCCGGGAGAGCCGGGCGATAGTCGCCGCAGCCCACGAGGAAGCGGAGAAGATCATTCAGGAGGCTCACAGGCGGGCTGAGGAGAAGGTCAAGGAGACCGAGCCTTACAGACGCGCCCAGCGGCGAGCCGCCGAGAACATAGACCGCGCCGAGCGGTACGCTCAGGAGGTCGCGAGCGGTTCGGAGGTCTACCAAGACAGAGTGATGGGGCAGCTAGAGAGCTGGTTCCAGGATTCTCTGATCTCGGTCGGTGAGTCGCGGCAGGAGCTCAGCGGTACTCCGGCCTCCCAGCAGGCTCCTCCGGTGGAACGCACCGAGGAACGCGAAGAGGACGAAAAAGGTGGCTGGCGGGTCAGTTCTGCCTGATTCCGATCCGGTACAGCAGGTGTTCTCTATCTCATGAACCTGAGCGGGTCTCTTACGAAGAGGCCCGTTTTTCTTTGCCCCGAATGATTTTGCCTGTTCCTGGGATCAGGGAGCTTCGGTAAAGGTTTCGTTCAGGGCTTCTAGGCGGTAGTTCAGGCCGTCGAGAGATCCGTTTATATCCTCGGCTTGCTGTCTGGCCCCGGTAGTGTCTATCGAGGCTCGTACGACCTGAGCTCTGAGGGTCATGAACTGCTCCGAGATGTTGTCTATCTCTTCATCGGCCTGAGCGATATGGTCTCGAAGTCCTTGAAGACTACTCGCGCGCTGTTCGTTCGGGTATGAGCCGGGCGATTTCTTCTCCTCTGCGGCGAAGTCCGTGAGGGTCTGTACGGCACGGTCTCGGTTGTTCGCCACGTCTACGAGGCGGTTGGCGGCTTCGTGGAGCCTCGGGACGGCCCCTTCCAGCACCCGCACTGTCACATCGTCGGACTCTTCGATGGCGAGCAGAACTTTACGGTAGGTTACGAGCGCGCTATCTACCTTCTGGCGAGTCTCGCCTCGTGAGAGCCAGCGGGCGCGGCGTTCCGGGCTCACGTCTCTCGATGGGAGTGAAGGGAACTTCGTGTCGCCGTCTCCGGTCACCCGTTCGATGAAGAGCGGATCCTTCGCCGCGAGGTAGACCACGATGGAATAGACCGCCAGAGAGAGGGCGAGTATCCACAGCGCACCCGTCGTAAAGAAGATGCCGAGGCCCGCTACCAGGGTCAGGAGGTTCAGGGGCTTGAGGAACGCCCGCCGGATGACCTTGCTGCGTTTGTCCCGGTCGCGGGGCTTCGGTTGTTGAGGCCCGGTTCTCTGCGGCTCCATACGTTCTATCCTCCCTCTCGTTTGATGGTGATCTTCGTGCCGATGGCGAGGGAGAGCGCCCTCGAAGCGTTTCCCTGGTTCACCGACACGCTCAGCCGCCAGTGTGAGTCGGGGATGAGGATCAACTCCCCGCTCGTGGCCGAGCCGAAGGTCGGGACGTAGCGGATCTGCATGTCCCCGTCTCCGACGTCGAGGTAGAGTTCTTCGCCGTAATCGAGACCGCAGCCTTCCTGCTTTACGGAGAGGCGCGCGTTTCCGTAACGATCCACGTCTATAACGTGGGCCTTGATGTCCCCGCTGGTCGCGACCTCGTCGGCGAGGGAGAGCGCAGCGAGCGAGTCCGGTCGGAGGGGCTCACCTAGCTCCGAAAGCTCCACCCCGGTGGCGAGGTGCGCCGCGACGGGCGAGAACACATCCCGACCGTGAAAGGTCTTTGCGACGGGGTGGATGTGGAATGCGTCGTTCGTCAGGTGGACCGCTCGTGTGATCCCACCGAGCGCCTCGGAGGCCGGGATGAGCAGGCCGTTGTCCGGCCCGACCAGCAGCGCGCCGCGGGTTGTTTCCAGGGCGATCTCCCGCCGGGAAGTCCCAACGCCGGGGTCCACGACAGCGAGGTAGACCGCACCGTCCGGCATGTAGCGCGTGGCGTGCTGCAGCAGCTCCGCGCCGGCCTCTATGCCGAAGCTCGGTACCGAGTGCGTCAGGTCTATCACCCTCGCTTCGGGGAAGATCTTCACAATCACCCCCTTGCAAGTACCGACGAAGTCGTCGGTCAGCCCGAAGTCCGATAGAAAACAGATCGCCCTCATATCCCAGGTCTCCCAAATCTCATGTCCCCACGCTCCCAACTTAAGCTCGCCGAAAGGCTCATACCGGGAGTATAGATCGAGGCCGGATCGCGAAGTGAGTCGTTCGGAGCTTCCTTCTAGTCCGAGATCGGCCCCGGTCCCCGGCCCCGGAGCTTTTGCAGCTTGTAGTAGCCGCGTATCCCGGCCTTCACCGCCCCGGCTCTATAGGGCTTCAGCCGAACCTCGTGCGATCCGACGTACCGTTCCTCCCGACCGCCGAATTTCTTCTTGAACCGGTACACCCCGAAGAGCGGATGACCCTCGACCGGAGCGCACGGTATACCGCCCATGTCGTAACGCTTCGCCCCTTCGCTCCGTACCACTGAGAGGGCCTCGAACTGAGTAAGGTACGAGGCGTATAGGTTCTCGCCCTCGCGGGTCGAAGCCCCGTAGAGATAGACCGACTCCGGCCCGAAGGTCAGAATGATCGCCCCGGCGAGCAACTGCTCTTCACCCTCGCGACGCGCGACGATCAAATGCGCCGGAAGTACCTTCATGAACCTCCGGTAATAGTCCCGAGGCCGCAGCGCAAAGCTCTGCCTCTCCGCCGTCTCTTCGAGAAGATCCATAAATCTCTCGAGGTCTGTCCCCGGATCGTCTGACGGCCCGGCGACGACGCCCTGCTTCCTCGCCCGCCGGACCCCGTAACGAGTGTCTTTCGGCAGGGCCGAGATCTGCTCCTCATCGCTGTCTAGAACGTCCAGAACAAACGTACAGCGAGGCTGCACCGAACTGGAACTCTTCTCGAAGCCCGCACCGATTGCGTCTCCCTCCTGTACCCGAGGCTCTACTTCAAGCAGAATCCCACCCCGCTCGTGAACACGAGCGGCCAGACCCTCGGTGAGCTGCCGCCTCTTCGTCTCTCCGCAGTCGTCGGAGAACACCGGCCCATACGGGGCATAGGCGAAAGCCCCGAAACCCGGAACGGGCAATTCCCTCAGCAAGACCTGCGCTGCACAATCGTTGCCCTCAGAGGCGAACCTGACCGCCCTCCAGCCTTGCTCGGTACGAAACTCACCCCATTCCCAGGACTGAAGCGTGCTACCGCCCAGCCCGCGAACGAGGTCGTTCCACTCTCTGCGATCTCCTACCTCTCGAAAGACGGTATACCTCCCGATAAATCCAGACGCTTTTCACAACCGAAAATCTGCTGCAGAACCCTTCGCAAAGCCCGAGACGAATACATCCGAAAATTATATCCGGGATGCCAATCTTAACCGCACAAGAGACGGCGAAACTCGCGACCCGCAAACATAAACTTCGAGTACAGGTACAGAGAAGTTGGCCTGAACACAAATACCTCGACGTGCAGGATACTGCGGAGCCTGATCTGCGAAGGAGTTGCGTTGCATGACCGTGGCAGCCAGTATCCTGCATTGGCAAAAGAATTTCCAGTGTTCGGGTGTGAGCATCGTATCTGGGGTTTGGCCTGTAGCTGAAGTTGAAGTGCGATGACCGTCAGCCGGGTAGGTAAGTGTAGCGGCCTTATCCCGGAAGGCCTTCGGGGAAGAAGCGCTGAGGCACGTACCGTTCGGGTAGTGTGTGCTTATTGTTTCGGGAGGTCGTCAGGGAGCAGGTTGGCGGTACTGGTGTAGGCGGTGAGCCAGTGGAGGTCTTCTTCGGTGAAGGGTTCCGAGGAGGTGCGGGAGGCGTAGACAACCCCGGTCACGCCTTTGGCGTCCGAGATCGGGACGGCGAGAGAGTTCATCCATCGGGCGTTCGTGCGGGCCTGGGGGAGACGGCGGGGGCCGGTAACGGTCAGGGTCGGCTGGTGAGTGTTGCTTACGAGATCTACGAGCCCCGCCTCCGAGACAGAGAGGGGGTCTGCCGACTCGGAGGCGTAGAGCGGGGAGAGCTCCGGTAGGGAGACGACCCCGACGCGGTCTGCCTTGAGCTCCGTGCGAATCTGCTCCGAGATCTCCTTCGCCGTCGCGTCCACGGGGGCATACCGGGGGCTCGTGGGCCGAAAGACGAACTTTGAGCTGAGGATGAAGTTCACGCTCGTGGCCGCCATTATTCCCAGGAAGTTGAAGATCACATAGTAGGGGAAGGCGTCGGTTACGTACTTGAGCAGCGGATAGTAAACGGCGAAGTTCGCCCCGATTCCGATAACCGCGACCGGATACGCCAGTGCGCCCCGGAGCAGGAAGTGGATCGGGTTCGCATGCCGCACGTCGCGCCAGGTGAAAGCGTTGTTCAAGAGGAAGTTCGTCAGGATGCTCACGCCCACGCCGAACATCCACGCTATGACCTTGCTTGCGTCGAAGAACTCGGCCAGCACGATGAGGATGAAGGTGTTGACGAGAACCCCCGACCCGCCGACGAGCGCGAACTTCCAGAACCGTCCCGCCGCCGGGACGAACCAGAAGAGGCTCGCGATGTGGTTCAGGTATTCAAGACCCTGCTTCATCGTCGCCTTCGATACGCCCGCGTTCCTCGCCTGGAATTTCAGCGGAACCTCGACCACCTTCAACTCCGGCGCACACACGAGGACTTCGAGGAGGATCTTGAATCCCGTAGGTCGAAACTGTATCCCGGAGATCG
>JBPCNU010000104.1:0-5817 GCA_051000975.1 Rubrobacter sp. | reverse complement strand
CCTCGTTCATGCCGCCCCCGGCGAAGTGCCCCCACACACCGGGAATGACCCGAAGCTCCGCGTTCGGCATCCGCTCGACCGCATACGCTTCGTCCTCCGGCGGGAAGTACAGGTCTTTCTCGGCGGGCATGACGAGGGCGCGGGCTTTTATCGTTGCGAGCGCGTCCTCGTAACTCCCCTCGAAACCGGGTGTTCTGCTTATGTCGCCGTTCTGCCAGGTCCAGAGCATCGTGAGCAGGTTGTTGGCGTCCCGGTCGTCGAGGAAGAACCCTTCCCAGAAGCCTATGAGAAAGTCTTCGAGCGACGTGAAACCGAGCCGCTCGTAGACCCTCTCCCAGTAGAACGCCTGCGAGAAGCCCCAACCGGCGTAGACTCGCGCCATAGCCCGAAGCCCCTTCGTCGGTGGCTCGGTGTACCAGCCGTTTCTCCAGGCTTCGTCCGCTGTGAGGGCGGCCTTCACCCCTTCGAGGAAGACGATGTTGTGTTCGCTGGTCTTCGCCGAGCCGCAGAAGGGTGCTATCTTCGGCGTCATCTCGGGGTAGCTCATCGCCCACTGATAGGTCTGCCCGGCCCCCATAGACCAGCCCGTTACGAGTGCGAGTTCCTTGATGCCGAAATGCTCCGTAACGAGTTTGTGCTGCACGCCGACGTTGTCCGCAACGGTAACGTTCGGGAAGCGGGCCTTATCGTAGGGCTGCGGCATGTTCGAGGGAGAAGAAGAAAGCCCGTTGCCGAGCATGTTCGGAACGACAATGAAATACCGGGACGGGTCGAGGGCCATGCCGTCTCCGATCAGCCACTCGTTCTCCCAGTGCCTGCCGGAGTACCACGTCGGGTAGACGATGGCGTTGGATCTTTCGTCGTTCAGGGTTCCGTAGGTTTTGTAGGCGAGTTTCGCGTCGCGGAGGGTCGCGCCGTGCTGGAGGGTAATGTCGCCGAGGTCGAAGACTTCGTGGTCGTTCATGCCTGGTTTTCCTTTCCGTACGTATCCCCTGGGGCCGGAATTCTAGCACCGGCTGCGAAGACGAGCGGGACGGCGAGCAGGACGACGACCGCCGCCCCGAGCCACGCCGCCGAGTAGCCGCCGGAAACTTCGCTCGCCGCCCCGACGAGGAACGGGCCGCCCGCCATCGCGAGGGCCATCATCGTCTGCTGGAGGCCCATGAGTCGCCCGTAAGCCTCTCCAGAGAACCGCCCGGCCATCATCAGGGCGCGCATCGGGAGCGCGGAGCCGAAGGCCGCCCCGAAGATCCCGGCGTAGACATAGACCCGCCACCACCCCGAAGCCCCGAGCAGCACGAACCCCGCCGTCCCGAGCAGTCCGAAGACGATCGCCGCGACGAAGGCCGGGCGCACCCGGTCTGCAAGGGCAGGGAGCAAAAAGCGCGCCGGGAGGCCTGCGAGGCCCGCGACCCCCACGACGGCGGCGACCCGCGAGGCCGAAAAGCCGAGGCTCTGGAGGTAGGCCAGCTGGTGGAAGAGCATCCCGAACGTTCCGGCAAGCCCGAGGAAGAACGCCGCGCTTATGAGCCAGAAGACCCGGTCGGCGCGGCGGGCGCCCTCGACCATCGCCCGGTAGACGGCTCGGGGGTTCGTCCCTTCGAGGTCGGCTCCCCCACGGGGGCGGTCGCGGACGAAGAAGAGGGCCAGAAACGCGACGCCGAACAGCATCAGCCCGGCGAGGAGAAGCACCGTCGCCCGCCAGCCGAAGCCGCCGACGAGGTACTGGGTCAGCGGGATGAAGACGACCGACGAAAGCCCGGCGACGAGGGTGAGAATCCCGATGGCCTTGCCCCTCGCTTCGTCGAACCACTGGTCTACGGCGACGTAGGCCGGTTCGTAGAAAGCGCAGGCCATCGCCGGGCCGAGCAGGGCGGCCCAGATGACTATTACCTGCCATGAAGCCTGAGCCATTGAGAAGAGCGCAAGCCCGAGTCCTCCGAGGAACGCCCCGGCGAGGAAAATCCGCTTCGGACCGGAAGCGTCGCAGAGCGCGCCGACCGGAGGGGCGAGCAGGCCCGAGACGATGAGGCCGAGGCCGAGCGCGGCTGAGAGGGTTGTGCGGGAGAACTCGGCGGCGGCGGCGGCCTCCCCCAGAAGCACCGAGAAAGAGTAGAAGATACAGCCGTAGGAGACGTTGACGATCAGGGCCGCAGCCACCACGAGGGTCCACCTGCGAGCCGCTCTTCGCTCCATCGCCCCTCTCGACCGGATACGCGCCGTTCCCGACGCGCATATGTTGCGGGACTCTCCGGCCCGCATCCTTCGAGCCAGACCGTAAAACGCGTGCTTTGACAGCTTCTTCGCGGCGAGATTATACTGCCTGTTGCGTTCGGCTGGAGAAGCGGGAAAAGGGGCGATCGGGAGATCCGACGCGAACGGCCCGATACTACCGCCACCGGCGGAACCTCTTCGAGAGGCTCCTCGAAGCTCGGGGCCTCGAAGGACGGCGGAGATAGCGTCAGAGGCCGAGGACAACCACCACCATCGAAACCCGTCGGGAGAACATCAGGGAGGTAGAAGGACTGTGAGACCACCGAATGCCAGACAACTGGAGGAGATCGCCCGCGAGTTCCGGCTCAACCTGAGCGAGCGGGAGGCCGCCTCGTATCTGGGGCTGATGGAGGGGACGCTCGCGTCGTACGAGAGGCTCGGACAACTCGCGGAACCCGCGCTCCCGGTCAAGTACCCGCGCACCGGGAGCTACAGGCCCGACCGGGACGAGAATCCCCTGAACGCCTGGTACCGGAAATGCTCCATCAAGGGGGCCGAGAGCGGGCCGCTCTCCGGCAGGCGGGTCGCCATAAAGGACAACGTGGCGGTAGCGGGCGTGCCGATGATGAACGGGACTTCGACGCTCGAAGGGTACGTCCCGGAGTTCGACGCGACCATCGTTACGCGCATCCTTGAGGCGGGTGGCGAGATAGTGGGCAAGGCCGTCTGCGAGCATCTGTGTTTCTCCGGCGGCAGCCACACCTCCGACTCCGGCCCCGTCCTGAACCCGCACGACCACACCCGTTCGGCGGGCGGTTCGTCGAGCGGGAGCGCCGCGCTGGTTGCGAGCAGGGAGGTGGATCTCGCGATTGGCGGCGATCAGGGCGGCTCGGTGCGAATTCCGGGTTCCTGGTGCGGGGTCTACGGTCTCAAGGGGACGCACGGGCTGGTCCCTTACACCGGGGCTTTCCCCATCGAGATCACCCTCGACCACCTCGGCCCGATGGCCCGGAGCACCGCCGACGTCGCCCGCTTCCTGACCGCCATCGCCGGTCATGACGAAGACCTCGACCCGCGTCAGAGGGACGTCCGGCTCGGTGACTACGAAGGCGCCCTCAACGGCGACGCGCAGGGGCTGAAGATCGGCCTCTTAACCGAAGGCTTCGGGTGGCCCGGACTCTCGGAGGACGACGTGGATGAGTCGGTGCGCGAGGCCGCCGCTGCCTTCAGGGGGCTTGGCGCGGAGGTCTCGGAGGTCTCCATACCGCTGCACCGCGACGGCATCCACATCTGGAACGGCATCGCCATCGAGGGTGCTACGGAGCTTATGGTACGCGGCAACTCGATGGGGACGAACTGGCAGGGACACTACTCCACGTCGCTCCTCGACGCCTACGGTCGGGGGCGGCTGACGCGGGCCGACGACCTCTCCGAGACGGTCAAGCTCACCATGCTGATGGGTGAGTACCTGCGCCGGAGCTATCACGGTCGCTACTACGCAAAGGCCCAGAACCTCGCCCGCAAGCTGAGAGCCGCCTACGACGACGCGCTCTCCGGAGTGGACCTGCTGCTCATGCCGACCCTGCCGCTGAAGGCGACGAAGATACCCGCCCCGGACTCCCCGGTAGAGGAGATCGTGGCCCGCGCTCTGGAGATGGTCCCGAACACCGCCCCCTTCGACGTCTCCGGCCACCCGGCGATGAACGTTCCGTGCGGCCTCGTAGACGGCCTGCCGGTCGGGATGATGCTCGTCGGGAGGAAGTGGGATGAGGAGACCGTCCTGCGCGCCTCCCACGCCTTCGAGCAGACCGGAGCTTATGACGGCGGCATTGCCCTCGACCCCACTGCAAAGGCCCGCAGTTGAGCGAGGGTGAACCTTGCTTCCGGCGTTGGGTCCGGGCCGGTCGAAGAAGACCGAACGCGGGGGTGGGTCTTCTGAAGCTTGCCCCCGGGGCGTGCTTTAGTGGCTGATCTCCCACGGTCGTCCGCCGCCTCGCTGGAGCTTGGGCGCGGCGGGTGGTTTTCCTGACCCGGACTTCACGCCGAGCCTCGGCTCGCCGCTTCTCTCCTCGCGGCGGCGCAGTTCCTTCTCCGCCAAAGACAACGACTTGAAGTTCGGCATCGAGTAGACGCGGCGCGACTCGCCCTCACAGCCCGGACAGAGAGCCGGGTCGCTCGACTCGGCGAAGCTCCGCAGACGCTCGAAAGATCCGCAGTCACCACAGAAGAACTCGTAGACGGGCATGATCTCAACTCCTTCAGCCCGCCCGGAACGGCGGGTCTCCGTACTCGTTGCTGGTGGCACACTTTGCATTGTACTGACCTCGGTGCTCCCGCTGCAACGGACTAGGCGCTTCGAGAAGCGATATCCTTCCCGACCCACTGCCTCCGACTTTAGCCAGCGGTGAGTCCGACGCGAACGTCCTGCTCGCCACCGACGGGAAAGAGGCAAAGGGAATTCCCGTCCGCTGCCGCGTGACCGCTTGCGCCGGGCTTTCGGCAGATACGAGCCAAATGGTATCCGACGGTGCGGCGGCCACCGTACACAAATAGATAGTCTCGTACGAACCTCTCAGGCGAAGGGGTTTTCTATGCGCATCCCGGATACGACCCGTCCGTCCTGCATGTCCTCTGAGAGAAGCAGGTCCGCCCCGCCCCGTAGTGCAACTTCCACTATGAGCGCGTCCCAGAACGAGAACCCGTCCTTCACGCGCCCGGTCGCCTTCACGACCGTTCGCGCGTCCTCGGAGAGTACTCGAAAGCTCGAGAACTCCTCGACCAGACTGGCGGCTTCCTCATCGGAGAGCGGCTTCTTTAGACGCCGGGCCGCCGAATAGAACTCCCGGAGTACCTGCACGGAGATGAAGCCGTCACCCCCTACCAGATGCTCCTCCACCAGCTTCGACGCAAGGTCGCGCTTGCGATCCTGGCCTCTGTCCACGGCGTAGACGAGTATGTTGGTGTCGAGGAATGCCGGCACCCGAACTCAGGCCCCCGTCGAGCTTTCGCCTGAACTGTGAACCGACCGACCGCGCAGCAGGACATCCCGGTCGTAAAGCTCCTCGCGCCCGGGCAACCCCTCGCCGCCACTGCTCATCCCCGCCTTCTTCGCGACAGCCTGGATCCTGTCCCACGCCTCGCGCCTCTCCTGCCCGGACCCCGCATAAGACTCCAGATAATCCCTCAACACGGCGTTCACCGACGTGTCTTCTTCGAGCGCCCTTATCCTCGCCCGCTTCAACGTGTGCTCGTCCACAGCGATCGTCAAATTCGTCATGCTTATCTCCCGTGTAGTACGAAAACAGCATAGCACGAGAACAGTGTAGCACGAAAAACCAGAGTCAAGCTGCGTACAGCAGCCGCTGCAGTTCGTTTACAGTAGAGACGACCCGCAAGGCAAGAAGACCCGGCTCGCTAGACGTCGTCATTCAAACAAATCGAGAACGAGTCAGAGATCAGCGGAGGCTCCCCGACCGCTACGCAAGCGTGTAGCGGTACCATTCCGGGCCAGGGGAAGCCAATACACCTCCGTGGAGTTCGGAAGCCGTCTCAAGGAAGCTGGTCTACTGCCTTCGATGGGATCGGTGGCGGACGCCTACGACA
>JBPCNU010000103.1:0-4662 GCA_051000975.1 Rubrobacter sp. | reverse complement strand
CTTCTACGGAATACCGTCGGCTGCGCCTCTGAGGAGTACAGATAGCTCTATCTAGTGCTTGCCTGCCTTTAACTCGCGAGGGATGGTGAAGGACCATACTGTGGTCTTCGAGAGTCCTTGCCCGTCTCTTGCGACGATCTTTACCCGGTGCTTGCCGGGGGGGAGCGTTATTTTCCTGGTGAGCCGGTCGGTAGAACGATTGTAGTCGAAGCCTTTTTTCCCGTTGTCCACGAAAAGTGTGATGTTCGACTTGGCCAGGTTGGTCTCCCTGTCACGAACCGTTGCCGCGACCGTTATCGCTCGGCCCTTCGTCCTGACGCCGGGCTTCGGATTCGGGTTCGATACCGTAGGGGCGGTATTGGGAGACGTGGCGCGTGGAGCTTCCGTCGAGAGCGCGGCCGAAGCGTTGACCCTGCCGTAACCAAACGATGTGTCCCTGCCGGAAGGCCCTAGGTCCGTGGCGGTCGAGATCAGCTTGTTCTGTATCTGCGAGCGGTTGAGGTTCTCACCGGCGAGAAGCCCCGCTACCCCGGCGACCATCGGGGATGCCATGCTCGTACCGTTCTTCGTGCCGTAGGCTCCGGGGAGGGTTGCGTAGGCTTTACCGGGGGCCGTGAAGTCTATCCAGTTCCCGAAGTTTGAGTAGCTGGCCCTAGCATCCTGCCGGGTCGTGGCAGAGACGCCGAGGACGCCGTTGTAGGCGGCCGGGTAGTAGCGGACGTTCGTGGATTCGTTACCCGCCGCTGCGACGACCGTGACCCCGGCGGCGGTGGCGCGTTCTACAGCGGATTGCTCGGCGGCTATCGCGCCCTCTCCGGCGAGGGAGATGTTGATCACGTCCGCGTCGTTGTCAACGGACCAGTTGATAGCCTTGACTATCGCGTCCCCGGTTATGAAGCCGTTCTGATCTTCGGTTTTCGCGATCATGAGCCCGCAGTCCGGGCAGACCCCGGCTATCCCGCGTTCGTTGTTGGTCGCGGCGGCGGCTATCCCGGCGACGTGCGTCCCGTGTCTGGTGGTGTCGTCGGCGTTGCGGGAGGTGTCGGCGGTGTTGGTTGTGTTGGTCGAGGCGACTATCTTGCTCTTGAGGTCGGGGTGATCCAGGTCGGCCCCCGTGTCCACGATGGCGAGCCGCGAACCGTCTTCGACGGAGGTCGTCGTGGTCTTCGAGTAGGCGGCGGGGGCGCTGATCTTCTCCAGATACCACTGGCGGGAGTAGAGCGGGTCGTTGGGCTCCGCGACGGTCTCTCTGAGGTAGTTGTAGTCCGCCGAGGCGACCGCCGGGTCGGATTCCAGATCCAGCCGCTTCTCTTCCAGCGTCTCTTCGCGAAGCTCCGCGTCGGATTCGTCCACCACCTCGGGGAAGACGACAACCTGGGAATCAACGGCGGGCAACGCCTCCTCGACCACGCCTTCGACGCCGGAGATTAGGGGACCAACCGGGGATGCATCGAGGTCGGACTCGTAGGTGACGATCAACTCCCCGGAGAGGTACTCCGCACCGTTCTCATCCCGGTCTATCACCGAGGCTTCCGCGACCTGCCCTCGTGCCTGAGAAGCCACGAACACGACCATAATCGAGGCCGCAAACAGCGCGAAGAGGACCATCAGAGTCCGCAACGACCAACCAGAACGAACGAGTCTTCGTGATCCCATCGAGTCTCCCCCCAGAGAAACGGTTACTTCGCAACCGGTGTATTCTGTGTATTGAGTGCGATTTATAGCATAATCCCGCCGCGCTCACGTTAAAATCCTCTAATGACCGTAGGCTCGGGCACAAATTCGAAGAGACGCTTCGTGAGCGAGGTGGCTGAAGTCGCGGAGCGGCACGGGATGGATCTTGGAAAGCCGCTTGCGCTCGTCTCCGGCGGGTCGGATTCGGTGGCGCTCCTCAGGGTTCTGTGCGAGCTCGGAAGCACGCCGAGGGTGCTACACGTGGATCACGGCCTCAGAGGGGCCGACTCTGAGGCGGATGCGAAGTTCGCCTCCACCCTCTGCGAAGAGCTTGGCGTTCCGTTCCGGATCGAGCAACTGAACCTCACAAAGGGGAGCGGGATGCAGCAGACCGCCCGCCGGGAACGCTATCGCCTTGCGAAAGACCTCTCCGAACGGTACGGCTGCACCTCTATAGCAACTGGACACAACGCAGGCGATGTTGGCGAGACCCTGCTCATGAACCTGGCTCGTGGGGCCGGGACGCGGGGGGCCGCCGCCATCCCGGTCGTCTCCGGCGAGGTCGTGCGTCCGCTCATCACCGCCACGAGGGACGAGATCCTCGCCTACTTGAAGGAAATCGGGCAACCGTACCGGACAGACGCCAGCAACCTGGAAGGGAAGTATTCTCGAAACAGGGTGCGCCAGGAGGTCATCCCGGCTCTGGAGAGCCTGTATCCCGGTGCCTCCCGGAACCTCACCCGCGCCGCCACGCTCTTCAGAAAAGACCTTGAAGTTCTGGAGGAACTCGCCTCGCGAGCGGTCGTTCATGCCGGCGATGGAGAGACCGTAATTGAAATGGAAAAACTCATCCATCCCGGTCTGCTCGGTCACGCGCTACGGGTAGCTTATGCGAGTGTGCTGCCGGGGACCATGCCGCTGGATCTGCGCGTTATTCAGCAGATAGGGGATTTGCTCGAAAGGCCGAACGGAACACGAACCCTTGACCTCCCGGGTGGGGTCTTCTGCGCTGTGAGGTTTGGTGAGAGGATAGTTTTTCGACGGGGAGGCTCGTTGGGAGGTGGAAGGCACCCTTCCGCAGAGATGGTGGAGTTGCCCGAGAGCGGCGAAGCGCGGTTCAAGGAGTGGCTGGTCCGGGTCGACAAAGTCTCTGCGCTGGACCGGGCCAACGCTGCGAGGCCGGAGGTCTGTTACCTCGACGAGCGTTTCGGACCGTACCGGGTGCGAGAGGTGCGGGAAGGGGATACTATTCGACCCTTGGGGCTCGGCGGGACGAAGAAGGTACTCCGGGCGATGATGGACAGGAAAGTCCCGAAAGACTTGCGCCACGAAGTCCCAGTAGTGGTCGGGGTTTCGGGTCATGTGGCGTGGGTGTTTTTCGGTGAGACGGGAGAAGACTTCGCGATACACGCGGGAACGAAGGCTGTGATCCGGCTAGAAATATCGGGAGGGCGAGAGTTTTGACACAGATGTCCAGCATGACGCCGGACCTCGAGAAAGTCCTTATTTCCTCCGAGGAGATCCAGGCGAAAGTCAGGGAACTCGGGGCCGAGGTTACTCGCGACTACGCCGGGGAACGACCGCTGCTCGTCGGCATCCTGCGCGGGGCCGTCGTCTTCCTCGGAGACCTGATGCGGGCTGTTGACCTGCCCTGTGAGATAGATTTCATGGATATCTCCTCCTACGGCGCGGGCACTTCGTCGAGCGGCGTCGTGCGCATACTCAAGGATCTCGAAGAGGATATAACGGGCAGGCACGTCCTCATCGTCGAGGACATCGTAGACACGGGCCTCACGCTCTCTTACCTGACCCGGGCCCTGCTTGCCCGGAAGCCCGCGTCGCTCGAAATATGTTCCCTGCTGACCAAGCCGTCGCGCCGGAAGGTGAAGATAGAGGTCAAGTATCTCGGCTTCGAAGTGCCAGACGAATTCGTAGTCGGGTACGGGCTAGATTACGCCGGGGCATACCGAAACCTCCCGGACATCGGGGTGCTGAAGCCGGAGGTATTCGGAGGAGAAGCAACTTGAAGGCGCGAGGCGCGTATAGGTGTGGGCAGATAACGACAGGCAGGGAATAGGTAAGAGGACACGTTTTCGGAGCGCGGGCGAGATGTATAATCAGGAAGTTTTCTAAAGTATCTTCACGAGAGGTAAAAACCGTTGGGTAGAGTTCTAAGAAACGGCGGGTTGCTGTACTTCATTCTTCTTATGGTCTTCGCCGTAATCCTAGTCAGGGTTCTGTCGGCGGGGAACACGGATGTGGAGACCTTCAACTCGCAGCAGTTTCAAGATGCAGTTCAGCAGGACACCATTCGCACCAATATCCCCGAGGGCGAAGAAGGTGCGCTGCTCGTAAAGGATCAGGACCAGACCGTCGAGGGAACGCTGCAAAACGGTGACCTCTTCGAGTATTCGTATCCGACGGAGTACGATATCGCCGCCGTCTTCAACGAGGCGAACATCCCCTTCACCACCGACCCGCAGAACACCGGGTTCTGGCTCACGCTCCTCGGAACGCTCGGGCCGATACTCCTCATAGTCCTCTTCCTGCTGCTCTTCCTCTCCATGTCGCAGGGTGGTGGCAACCGGGTTATGAGCTTCGGCAAGAGCAAGGCCAAGCGCATGACCAAGGATTCTCCGAAGGTTACGTTCGGCGATGTGGCCGGGGCTGACGAAGCGGTTCAGGAACTGACCGAGATCAAGGAATTCCTCGAAGCCCCGCAGAAGTTCCAGAAGCTCGGAGCCAGGATTCCGAAGGGCGCGTTGCTCTTCGGGCCTCCGGGAACGGGTAAGACGCTGCTCGCGAGAGCCGTAGCCGGAGAGGCCGGCGTGCCTTTCTTCAGTATCTCCGGGTCGGACTTCGTGGAAATGTTCGTGGGTGTCGGCGCGAGTCGCGTACGAGACCTCTTCGAGCAGGCTAAACAGAACTCGCCGTGCATCATCTTCATGGACGAGATAGACGCCGTTGGTAGACAGCGCGGCGCGGGGA
>JBPCNU010000102.1:0-5301 GCA_051000975.1 Rubrobacter sp. | reverse complement strand
CCTCGTCGAGCGCATTATCCGAGCCCCTGAGGAGCCGCATCACGTACTCCTGATTGCCGGACTTCCGCCCCGTAACCGCCGCCCTCACGACACCCGTAGCTCCGAAACCGAAAGCATACAACTCTTTCGCGACGGTCAGGATCACCTCTGCGTGGACCTCTTCGTCTCTCACGAGCCCGCCCCGACCGACCTTCTCCGGCCCGGCCTCGAACTGCGGCTTCAAGAGCAGCACGGCTTCCTTGATGGACGGTGTAGAACCGAGCAGCCCGCCGAGCGCGACGGAGAGGGAGATGAAAGAGAGATCGCTCACGAGCAGGTCCGGCTCGAACGGAAGTTCGGCCCCGGTCAGGTTTCTGACGTTCGTTCGCTCCATAACGAAGACTCGCTCGTCGTTCCTGAGCCGCCAGTCGAACTGACCGTATCCCACGTCTATGGCCGCGATCTTTTCGGCCCCGCGCCGGAGCAGTACGTCCGTGAAACCGCCCGTCGAGGCTCCGGCGTCCACGCAGAGCCTGCACGTTACATCCACCCCGAAGTAGTCGAGGGCGCAGGCGAGCTTCTCCCCGGCCCGCGAGACGTACCTGCGGGCGTCTTCCTTTATGGAGATCTCGGCGTCGTGAGGGACCTTGAACCCCGGCTTTGCGGCGACTTTCCCACCAACCCAGACGGAGCCGGAGATCACGAACGCCTGCGCCTTCGAACGGTTCTCCGCAAGACCCCGCTCGACGAGCAGGGCGTCGAGCCGTTCCCGATTCTTCAACCTCCGGGCCGTTTCACTCTCACGGACGATTCAGTTCACCCGGTGGCGGACGAAGAGAGCGAGTTGTTCGAGGCCCGAGGTGTCGCCGTCTATCTTCGAGAGCGCGGCGAGGGCGCGACCGACCGAATCGTCGGCTGCCCGGCGCGCCCCGTCGAGGCCGTAGACCCTGACGAACGTCGCCTTGCCCTGCTCCTCGTCGCTGCCCGCGCTCTTGCCGAGTTCCTCCGTCGTCGAGGTCGCGTTCAGGACATCGTCCACGATCTGAAAGCACAGCCCGAGTTCCGCCGCGTAGTCTGAGATAGCGTCCTTCTCCTCCCCGGACGCTCCCGCGACGATGGCCCCGATGCGGGCAGAGGATTTGATTAGCGCCCCAGTCTTGAACTCGTGGATCATCCTGAGGGTTCGCGGGTCGGCCTCCGAGCCGGCCCCCGTCTGGGCCATGTCTATGACCTGCCCGCCGACCATCCCCTCGACCCCGGTCGAATCGGCGAGTTCCTGAACGACCTCCAGAACCTGCTCCGGTCTTCCTTCCTGATGCACGGTAATGAGCGTCAGGGCTTCGCCGAAGAAAGCGTCCCCGGCGAGTATCGCCATCGCCTCGCCGTACTTCTTGTGGAGCGTCGGTCGTCCGCGCCTGAAATCGTCGTCGTCCATCGCCGGGAGGTCGTCGTGGATAAGCGAGTAGGTGTGGATCAACTCTATCGCAGCCGCCGAGGGAAGGGCGACCTCCGGCTCGACCCCGAAGACCCGGGCGGTCTCCATGCAGAGCGTCGGCCTGACCCGCTTCCCGCCGGCCAGTAGCGAGTAGCGCATCGCCTCCTGAAGCACGGAGAGCTCGGGTTCGTCCGTGAAGCTAAGCCCCGCGAGGTACTCCTCGAAGGTCACCCGGTGCGACTCCCAGCGCCCCCCGCCCGCCTCAGCCATGACCGACCTTCGACTCCGGCGCAGGCGATGATGGTGAGTCATCGTCGGGATCTTCCCCGGCGGCGCGGGACCTGTTCAAATACGATTCTGCTCCCCGGAGGACGCCGCCGACGAAGGTCGGAGCTTCGTCGCTCGAGAAGCCTTTGGTCAGTTCGACGGCCTCGGTGATGGCGACGTGAGCGGGGACATCTGCGGTGTGGATAATCTCGAAGACCCCGATTCTAAGCACCGTACGGTCCACGGCGTTCATCCGGTGTAGCGGCCAGCCGACCGTCACCTCGGAGATCACGGCGTCTATCTCTTCGGACTGGCGGTCTATCCCGTAGCAGAGCTTGACGGCGTACGGATCGAGGTCGCCCCTGTAGGACCGCCAGCGTTTCACGGCCTCGGCCGCGCCGCTCTCGGTGACATCGCTCTGGTAGAGGATCTGGAACGCCTGCTTCCTCCCCGTCCTGCGACTCAACTCTCACCTCCAGACGTTTTCCCTTCATCCCCTTCATTACCTTCGTTGACTCCGCGAGTGCCTGAAAGTTCCAGCTCCATGTCGGCCACTATACCCTGGTCAGATATTCTTTTGAGCGAGTGTCCACCCGGATGCGGTCCCCGACGTTCACGAAGAGTGGAACCTGAACGGTTAGGCCCGTCTCGAGCGTCGCGGGCTTGGAGCCTCCGGTCGCGGTATCGCCCTTGAGGCCGGGGTCGGTCTCGGTAACGGAGAGGTCTACGTGCGAGGGCGGCTCGACGCTTACGATCTCACCATCGGCGGAGAGAACGCTCACCACGCCGTTCGCCGTGATGTACCCGGCGTTCTCACCGATGACCTCCTGCGGGATCGGGAGCTGCTCGTAGGTGTCGGAGTCCATGAAGTAGTGGAGGTCTCCGTCCTGGTAGAGATACGTCATCTGCCGTGACTCGGTGCGGATCGAGTCAAGCTTCTCCCCGGCCCGAAACGTCTTCTCGATCGTCGCTCCGGTGTCCATGTTACGGAGTTTGGTTCGCACGAACGCCGAACCCTTGCCCGGTTTGACGTGCTGGAAGTAGACGATGGTGAACCGCTTGTTGTCCACCCGTATCGCGCTTCCGTTCTTGAACTGGCTCGTCGTGATCATCGCTGTCTCCCGTCAACTTATGTTATTTCGTCGGCTTCTGGTTCGAACTCTGAGGCACACCGGGATGGCACCCGAAATCCCCGCAAGGGCGGATATTATCGCACATCGGACGTGCCTCACCGCCGATCACGGCTCTTATCGCGCGCCTCTTCGGAAGAGGATGTAGCGCGTCGCGGCGTGATATCCGAACGGCCCCATCCCCGCGACTACGGCATCTACGGCGGGTGAGACGACCGACTTCCTGCGCCACTCGTCGCGGGCGTGGACGTTCGATATATGCACCTCGACCTTCGGAACTTCGAGCGGTTCGAGCGCGTCGTGCAGGGCGTAGGCGTAGTGCGTCCAGGCACCGGGGTTGAGGATGAGCCCGTCCGTTTCGGAAGCGGCCCGGATGAGGCCGACCATCTCGCCCTCGTGGTCGGTCTGAGCGAAGACGAACTCGACCTCCGGGAAGGCTGTGGTCAGGTCGCGCTCGATCTCACCGAGCGTCAGCGTCCCGTAGACCTCCGGCCTGCGCGTCCCGAGCGCACCGAGGTTGACCCCGTTCAGGACCGTGACCCTCACGACCGCTCCTCATCCATAGCTTCCAGCACCTCTTCGTCCGTAACCGGTATACCCCAGACCGGGTTACCGATGCCATCCAGCAGCACGAAGCGGTGGTCCGCATCCTTCGACGAACGTTTCTTGTCCCGGCTCATCGCGGCGAGTACGGTCTCCGATTCGAAGTCCGGCAGCTCTACCGGGAGCCCGGCGGCGGTGAGTAGTTCTCGCTGGAGTTTGGTTCCGTCGAAACCACTTCGTCCAGCACCGCTTCGTCTCGCGCCGATGCGGGCGGCGCAGACCATTCCGAGTGAGATCGCCTCCCCGTGCGAGAACTCGTAGCCGGAGGCGGCCTCCAGCCCGTGCCCGATCGTGTGACCGTAGTTCAGCACCGACCGAAGACCGCCTTCGCGCTCGTCTCGCTCCACCACATAAGCCTTGTAACGCACCGAGTGTTCTATCAGCCGGGCGAGCTTACCCGCATCGCCGGAGCGAGCGGGCCCGAGGGTCGAGAGGTCGTCGAAGAAATCGCCGCCCGCGAGCAGCCCCATCTTGACGACCTCCGCCAGACCGCCGGAGACTTCGCGGGGTTCGAGCGTCCCGAGCCGGGCGAGGTCGGCGACGACCATCTCCGGCTGATAAAACGCCCCGACAAGGTTCTTTCCTTCGGGCAGGTCAACCCCGACCTTACCGCCGACGGAGCTATCCACCATCGCGAGGAGCGTCGTCGGGAGCATCACGAGCTTTACGCCGCGCATGTAGCTCGCGGCCACGAAGCCCGCGAGATCCCCGACGACCCCGCCACCGAGCGCGTAGACCGTTCCGTCCCGTCCAAGCCCGGCGCGGGCCAGCCTGCCGAGCGCATCGGCGTATACAGAGAGGCTCTTCGAGCGTTCTCCGAAGGGGATCTCGACGGAAGTCAGGACTCGCCACCCGGCGGTCTCCAGGCTCGTTCGCACGTCCCCGAGGTGCAGCGGCCCAACGGTGGAATCCGTAACGATAGCGCACGGGCCGGGCGAGATGCGCTCTGCGACGGCCGCGCCAACGGAGATATCGGAGCCGATCACGACCGGGTAGGCTGGGGCGAGGTCGACGTTCACGGTTCTGGCGTCGCGGCTCACGGGTAGAGCCTGTCCGAGATCTCGCGCGCGACCGCAGCCTGTCCCCGGCTTTTGGTACGCACGCTGAAGTCCGCCGCTCGACGGTACAACTCTTCGCGCTCCTTATAGCGGGTGCGGAATTCCTCGAAGCCGCCGCCTCGCAAGGGTCTGGACACACTTCGCGTGCGCTCGTAGAGGGCTTCCAGATCGTCTTCTATCAGGATGGTCGCTACGCCCGAAAGCAGTTCGAGGTTCTCCGGTCTCGTCACGATCCCTCCGCCGCAAGCGACGACCGTGTTCTTGCGAGCGACGGCTCGCTTCAGGCACTCGTGTTCAAGGTTGCGAAAGCCGGCTTCGCCCTTCGCGGCGAATATTTCGGGGATGGGCATCCCGGCGGCTCGCTCGACTTCCTCGTCGAGATCGAGGAAGTCGAGGTCGAGGTCGCGGGCGAGCAGTCGCCCGACGGTGCTCTTCCCGGAACCCATGTAGCCGATCAAGGCCACCGTGAAGGTGGAGCCTTTGCCGGTCGGGGTTCGGCGCTGTTCGTTCCGGTCGCTCAAGCCGATCTCAGGTGGCGGCGGTGGCGAAGCCGGTCGCTATGCGCGAGATGCGGTCCATGTAGGCGTCGTAGGCGGCCCGGATGTCGGTCATGTTATCCTGACCGAACTTGTCCAGGAACGCCTCGGCCAGCACGACGGCGACCATTGATTCGGCGATAACGGCTGCCGCCGGAACGGCGCACGAGTCGGCCCGCTCCTTGAATCCCATCGCCGCCTCACCTTTGGCGAGGTCAACGGTGCGGAGCTGCTTGGCTATCGTCGAGATGGGCTTCATCGCAGCCGAGATAACGACCGGCTCGCCGTTCGTC
>JBPCNU010000101.1:0-13108 GCA_051000975.1 Rubrobacter sp. | reverse complement strand
AAGGAACTGCCCATCGCCCCGCCGAACGTCGCGAGGTCTGTGGGGGCCAGGATCATGTAACTCCCGCCAGAGAACACTTCCTGCGCCCAGACCCGCTCCACGACGCACGCGGGCTCCGGTACATCGTAGAGCCTCCGCAACTCTCGCACACCCCGGCCCTTCCGATCTTCCTCCGAACGTCCAAGCTCCGGCAACAGCGGTTCACCCCCCGAAAACGAAACGATGCCTGAGGAGTTCCCCGAAGCCTGCGATGCTCCGCAGTACCCGAGCAGCGTGTCTGACACCGTAAAAGGCACGTCCCGAATATCTTCGTCGAAGACGAAGTGCAGCTTCCTGACGACGCCATACGTCGCCCTGCGAGCCATCTTCCGCAGGACGAGCGGCGGCTCCGGCGAGAACGAAATCCCTCGCCACACCGGAAGTGGCACCGCCAGCACCAACTTCCTCGCCCGGTGGTTCGCGTACCCTTCGGAGCCTACGTATCGCACGGAAACCCCGTTCCCGTCCTGCTCGATACCGACGACCACCGATGAGTAACGAATCTTCTCTCCAAGCTCCTCGGCCATCCTCGCCGCTACGTTGCCTGCGCCCCCGACGACACGATACTCATTGCCCTTACCGGGGCCGCCGCGAGTCGCGGCCTTGTTCGCGTAGGCGTAGAAAGACATCCTGCCGAGCGGAACCGTCGAGCCGCACGAGGCCAGGAGCGTCTCCAGAACGTGCAGGCCGCCCCCCGACATGCCCTCGCGCAGGAGCCAGGCCCGGACGCTTAAATCGTCTTCCCGGTTCTGCGGGGCGTTCTTCAGGAAGGCGTCGAGGTTCTTCTCGTTGGAGGTCTCGTACATCGCCTCGTGCATGCGCGCATATACGCGCTCGTCGGCCCCGGAGAGGGGGATGTGATCGGTCTCTTCGCCCCGGATGTTCCAGCGGCCCGCGCCCTTCTTTCCGCTCGCAGGAAGGAGCGTGAAGCCGAGGTCTTCTACAAGGTCGCGCAGCTCCGTGTGAGCCGCGTCTATCCACTCTCCGCCGAGGTCGAGGGTAACGCCGTCTATCTCCGTGGCGTAAGTCCTGCCGCCGGGACGGGCACGAGCTTCGAGGACGGTTACGTTGAGGCCGTCCCCGACGAGTTCGCGGGCTGCCACGAGGCCGGACAGCCCTGCACCGACGACCAGTACATCGTCGGCGCGGGGCTCGCGGTTCAAGGCTTACTAGCTCCGGTAGCCGAGCTGCTTTTCGAGTTCGGTGAGGGCTGAGTCGGTGATGTCTGCGATCTTCGACAGAATCTCTTTATCCGAGATGAGCGCGGGGGAGAACTGAATTACCGGGTCGTCCTTGTCGTCGAAGCGGCAGATGAGGCCGCCCTCCAGAAGCTTCCGCGACACTACGCCCTTGAAGTACCTCTGGTACTCGTCATCTTCGAGCGGCGTGCCGTCGGCCCTTTCGGGGTTGATCTCGACCGCCCAGAAGAAGCCCATCCCCCGGACCTCGCTGACTACCGGGTGATCGTCGGCCATCCGGCGTAGCTCGTCTCCGAAGTGTCCTTCCAGGTTATGGACGTTTTCGAGCAGCTTCTCTCGCTCGATGATCCGAATGTTCTCCAGCGCGACCGCGCTCGATACGGGATGCCCGCCGAACGTCGAGCCGTGGCTGAACATCGGGGCGTTGTCTTTCAAGGTGTTCGCTATCTTATCGTTCACAACGACGCCGCCCATCGGCAGGTAGCCCGACGTAACGCCTTTGGCGAACGTGCTCATGTCCGGCACGACGCCGAAGCGTTCGATGCCGAACCACTCTCCGAGCCGCCCGAAGGCGCAGATGACCGCGTCCGAGACGAGCAGGACGCCGTGCTTGTCGCAGATCTCCCTTACGCGTTTCCAGTAATCCATCGGCGGGACGAGACAGCCGCCCGCGTTCTGCACCGGCTCAAGGATGACGGCGGCGATCTGATCCGGCCCCTCGGCTTCGATCATCTGCTCTATCGCGTCCGCCGCACCTTCCGGGTCCTGCTGCGTGTTCCTGACGTGGTAGAACCCGGCCGGCAGAGGCTCGAACGGAGCCTTGAAGCCCGGCAAACCCGTTACGCTCAAGGCCCCCAGCGTCGTCCCGTGATAAGCAACGTCGCGGCTTATGATCTTGTACCGACCGGGCTCTCCATTCACCTTGTGATACTGCCGCGCCAGCTTTATGACGCTCTCGACGGCCTCCGAGCCGCTCGACACGAAGAACGTCGAGTTCAAATCCCCCGGCGCTATCTCCGAGATCTTCTTCGCAAGCTCAATGCTCCTCGGATGCTGAAAACTCCAGTTCGGGAAGAACCCGAGCTGTCTCATCTGCTCCGCCGCGACTTTGGCAAGCTCCTCGCGCCCGTGCCCGACCTGCGTCGT
Source organism: Rubrobacter sp. (assembly GCA_051000975.1). GTDB lineage: Bacteria > Actinomycetota > Rubrobacteria > Rubrobacterales > Rubrobacteraceae > Rubrobacter. Next base: position 10,724 of record JBPCNU010000101.1, on the reverse strand, counting down.
GAACAGCCCCGCAAGCCCATCTATATAAGTGTCGCCCTTGTCGTCCGTTACATGACAACCCTCACCCGAAACGATAACGGGCAACTTCGACCAGTCTTCGGCATACGGCGTGAAATGCAGCATCAGGTTATCCACGCCGGTGAGGTCCGTCCCGGAACCCTTCTCACCCAGACCATGCATCACATCCATGAAACACCTCCCCGATCGGACGAAGGCCGATCTACCAACTCCTCGATATTTCGTAAATCCTACACAGTTACTGTAAGGTGGTCAAGAGATTCCGGCTCCGTTGAATAACCCGGAACGGGCCAGACGAAGGGTCCAGATAAAAGGGTTAGAAAGTCGGTGGGGTGTTTACGTAGATCGCCTCCACCGCTTCGTCTCCGGCCCACCAGCGGTGTGGGGTGGTGGACTGGAAGTAGAGCGTATCTCCGGGGCCGAGGGTGTGTACGTTCTGGTCGCTCAACTCGAAGTGGATGGCCCCCCGGATGACGTAGATGAACTCCTCGCCTTCGTGGGCATAGAAGCCTTCGCTGCCCGCTCCGGCGGGAACCTTTATATAGGACGGGTCCATCACCGTATCGCCCAGGGCCATCTCCTCGAAGCGAATGCCGTTCTCCCAGACCATGACGGGCCGTTCTTCGGCACGCACGAGCGGGGTCTTTTCGTCGAGGTCGGTCCCGAAGAGCTTGCGGGTCGTTACGCCGTAAGCTCCGGCTAGGAGCTTCAGCGACGCCACCGAAGCTCCGGAACCGCCCCGCTCCAACGCCGAGATAAAAGAGATAGAGAGGCCCGTGATCTCAGCCACTTCCTTGAGAGTTTTGTGGGCCTTCATGCGGAGTCGGCGCAACCTCTCGCCGGGGGTCTGTCCGTTCAGACTCCTGGAGGTGTGTACGGTCCCCTTGTTATCCTCCGGCAGCGGACCGAGCAACTTCCTGATGGCAGCGAAGTTCAGACCTTCGGACTTCCTCAGGTGTTTGATCTTCCGCAGCCGATCCACATCGTACTCGGAGTAGACCCGGTACCCGCGCTGCGTCCTACCCGGCCTAACGAGCTGCTCTCGCTCCCATAACCGCAAGGTCTGCGCCGCCAACCCAATAGAACGGGATACCTCCCCGATGGAGAAGCCCATCGAACCTTCTCTAGTCGCCATACTGCCTTCCCATCCCTGAAACGGACGCCGGTTCCGTTAAAATCGTCTTTAAGTATACATATTGCTTAGACTATTTCCCTGGCAGCTCCGTAACCACCCTACCTTCCGGAGAGTTCGAAACGAAAACACGCATTCAATGCCATCTGCGATCATAAAATCCTCATTGTCTACATCTCTACTGTAAGCACGAGAATATAATAAAATACGAGTATCGAGTGTAGCAAGACTCGGGGTGAGGAGGAACAGGACTTTGGGAGGCTGCGGATGGCGGTAGTCGGGGTACCGAAGGAGATCAAGGATAAAGAAGGCAGAGTCGGGATGCAGCCGGACGGCATTCACGAGCTCTTGCATCACGGGCACGAGGTGGTGGTTCAGGAAGGAGCTGGCACGGGCGCGGGCTTCTCTGATGCGGAGTACGAGTCGGCAGGGGCGAGGCTCGTCGGGGGGGCCGAGGAGGTCTTCGGGGCGGCGGACCTCATCGTCAAGGTCAAGGAGCCCGTGCCGGAAGAGTACGACCTGTTCCGGGAGGGACAGCAGCTCTTCACGTACCTGCACCTCGCGGCGGACAGGGGGTTGACGGAGTTCTTGCTGGAGCGGAAGGTCGACTCCATAGCCTACGAGACGGTAGAGGAGCCGGATGGGGGATTGCCCTTGCTCACGCCGATGAGCGAGGTAGCCGGGAGGATGGCGACTCAGGCGGCGGCGCACTGTCTGGAGAGCCCGCAGGGCGGGGCCGGGGTGCTTATGGGCGGCGTGCCGGGGACGCCGGCGGCGAGGGTCACGATTGTCGGTGGCGGGGTCGTCGGGCTCGAAGCGGCGAAGATCGCGGTCGGCATGCGGGCGATAGTGCGGGTTCTGGACATCAGCCCGAAGCGGCTGGCGTACCTCGGGGACATCTTTGACGGTCGCGTCGACCTCGTCGTACCGAACCGGGCGAGAACGGCGGCGTACGTGGCGGAGTCCGACGTCGTCATCGGAGCGGTGCTCGTGCACGGGGCGAAGGCCCCGAAGCTCGTCTCTCGGGAGATGATCTCCTCGATGCGCCCCGGTTCCGTCGCGGTGGATGTCGCCATAGATCAGGGCGGCTGCATCGAGACCGCCCGCCCGACGACCCACTCCAACCCGACCTACGTGGAAGAGGGCGTCGTCCATTACTGCGTGGCGAACATCCCCGGCGCGGTTGCAAGGACATCCACGCTTGCGCTCACGAGCGTAACCCTGCCGTTTCTGGTGAAGATTGCGGACTGTGGGATAGAAGGCGCGGCGCGTTCGGATGCCGCTCTCTACAAGGGGCTTTCGACGCTCCGGGGCGACCTGATGAGCGCGCCCGTCGCCGAGGCACACGGCCTCGCCCACACCGACCCTGCGGGCGTTCTCGAGTAGCACACGGCTGGGGAGGTTTCCGGTGAGAGACAGCGACACTTCGTAGCTCGGAGGGGGAGACTTGAGCGAGCGGGGCGGGAGAGACGGCGGGAGCTTCGTAAGGGTGCTCGGGCAGCGGGACGTGATCGCACTCGCCTTCGGGGCCATGATCGGCTTCGGGTGGGTCGTGCTGGCGGGTTCGTGGCTGCTCGACGCGGGGAGCCTCGGGGCGATTCTGGCGTTCTTGATCGGGGGGACGCTCGTCGTCTTCGTGGGCCTGACGTACTCGGAGCTCGTCTCGGCGATGCCGAAGGCCGGGGGCGAGCATCACTACGCCTGGCGGGCGCTCGGGGCGCGGGGCGGGTTCGTCGCCTCGTGGGCCATCGCGCTCGGTTACGTCTCGGTTGTCGCCTTCGAGGCCGTCGCCCTCCCGACCACGCTCGAGTACATCCTGCCGGATTTCAAGGTCGGGATGCTCTGGAGCGTCGCCGGCTACGACGTGTACCTGAGCTGGGTCATGATCGGGGTCGTGGGGGCCGTCGCAATAACCGCGCTCAACTACTTCGGTATCCGCCCGTCGGCGGTCTTCCAGCTCATCGCTGTGCTGTTCCTACTCTGTATAGGAGCTCTGCTCGTCTTCGGGACTTTCACGGGCGGCGAGGTCGAGAACTTCCAGCCGCTCTTCACCGGCGGCGTCGCCGGGATACTCGCCGTCGTCATCGCCACGCCGTTCCTGTTCGTCGGCTTCGACGTGATCCCGCAATCCGCCGAGGAGATAGATCTACCTCACCGCCAGATCGGACTCCTGCTCCTCGTCTCGGTCCTGATGGCCTCCGGGTGGTACATCCTCATCATAATCGGCGTCGGGGCCGGGATGAGCCAGTCCGAGCTACAGAGTACCGACCTCGCCACCGCCGACGCGATGGGGAACCTCTTCGGGAGCCCGTTCTTCTCGAACCTCCTGATAATCGGGGGTGTGGCGGGCATCCTGACGAGCTGGAACAGCTTCATGATCGGGGGTAGCCGCATCATCTACGCGATGGCCGAGTCGGGGATGCTCCCGGCGTGGCTCGGGCGGCTCCACCCGCGCTACCGGACCCCGACGAACGCTCTCCTCCTCATAGGCGCGCTCTCGATACTCGCGCCGTTCTTCGGGAACAGCGCCCTCGGCTGGCTGGTGAACGCCGGGGGACTCGGGATCGTCGTCTCCTACCTGCTCGTCGCCATATCTTTCCTGGTCCTCAGGCGCCGGGAGCCGGGGATGGAGCGCCCCTTCCGCGCCGGGCGCGGGCCTGCTATCGGGATCATAGCCGTCATCCTGAGCGCTGGAATAGGCATTCAGTACCTGCCGTACATGCCCGCCGGGCTGGGCCTCGCGGAGTGGACGATAGTGGGGGTCTGGACCCTCGCCGGGCTGTTCTTCGTCAGCAGGATGAACGTCCCGGAGTACCGGCCTGACTAGCCGCCTCGCGGGGTGCCGATCCCGCCTCCGGTCGTGGTTAGCGGCTGGTTTTAGACGAGTGCCGGGAGATGGCCCTCCGGGGCCGTTAGAGAAGAGATCGGCGCAGGATATAATCCGCCTCAGATAAAAAGCACAGGAGAGACAAGCGTAGAAGGAGCGAGGGATGCTCAAATCAACCCAGATCAAGACCGAGATACCGGGACCGAAGAGCCGCGAACTTCAGGAGCGAAGGAGGAAGGCCGTCTCCGCCGGGCTCGGGACTGCAATCCCCGTCTGGGCGGCGAAGGCTGCCGGAGCGCTCGTCACCGACGTGGACGGCAACGTCTTCCTGGACTTCGGGGGCGGCATCGGCGTCCTGAACGCCGGACACAATCACCCGAAGGTCGTCGAGACGGTCAGGGAGCAGGCCGAGAAGCTCATCCACACCTGCTTCTACGCAACGCAGTACGAGCCATACCTGGAACTCGCTGAGAAGCTGAATGAGATGGTCCCCGGCGACTTCGAGAAGCGTTCGTTCCTCGTGAACTCCGGGGCCGAGGCGGTGGAGAACGCGGTGAAAATAGCCCGCGCCTACACCGGGAAACCGGGCGTTCTTGCCTTCGAGAACGCTTTTCACGGACGGACGCTCCTCGCCGCGACGCTGACGGGGAAGGCAAACCCCTACAAGCAGAGCTTCGGGCCGCTCGCCCCGGAGGTCCACCGCGTCCCCGCGCCGTACCCGTACCGTCGCCCGTCCGAGGACTGGTTGGAGAGCTTCAAGCGTTCGCTTTCGAGCATAGACGTGACGATGGTCGGGTGCGTCGTGGTCGAGCCGGTTCAAGGTGAGGGCGGGTTCCTGCCGTGGCCGAAGGGCGACCTCGAAAAGCTGGCCTCGTGGTGCAGGGAGATGGAGATAGTCCTGATCGTAGACGAAGTCCAGAGCGGCTTCGGCAGGACGGGCAAGATGCTCGCCATCGAGCACTACGGCGTGGAGCCGGACATCGTGACGACGGCCAAGAGCATGGGTGGTGGGATGCCTATAAGCGGCGTAACGGGGCGGGCTGAGATCATGGACGCCGTCCACGTCGGCGGCATCGGCACGACCTACGGCGGCAACCCCGTCGCCTGTGCCGCCGCCCTCGCCGTGATCGAAGCCTACGAGGAGGACAACCTCCTTGAGCGGGCGGAGCGGCTGGGCGAGCGACTCCTCGCCAGGCTGAAGGAGATCCAGCACGCAAACTCCGACTTCGTGGGCGACGCCCGCGGCCTCGGCCCGATGGCCGGGCTGGAGTTCGTGACCGACAGCGCGAGCAAGACCCCGGACCCGGAAGGTACGAAGAAGGTCATCGAACGCGCCTTGCAGGAGGGTCTGATGCTCCTAACTGCGGGCAGCTACGGCAACGTTATTCGGACGCTCATGCCGCTCGTTATCACCGACGAGCAACTGGACGAAGGGCTTGCGATCCTCGCCCGCGCCGTCAGCGAGGTTGCCGGAAAGTAAATCCAGCTTCGTAACGCGACGAGATACGGGCCTGCGAAGCTAACTCGCAGGCCCGACTTCTTTATCAGTCGTCGTCTTCCTCGTCGTCCTCGTCTTCTTCGTCGCCGCCGTTGTCGCCGTCCTGCATCATCTCCTGATCGTCCCCGTCGTCTTCCTCTCCTCCACCGAGGAAGGCACATCCGCCGAGCGTGAGGCTCAGGGTGATGAGTAGGCCGGTTAGCAGGGTCATCAACCTGCGAGAGGTCGTCATAGTCTTCCTTTTTTCGAGTTGCGTCGGGGTGAGTCGTACCCGCTAGTGCGTGGTCGTAGTCGGATATCCGTCCACCTGCGAAGCTAGAATGCTTTTGTAGAGAGGCATAGCGAGGCGTCACTTCCGGGGGTGAGCGGGTGAACGAAAGCCAATCAGATCGGTCAGATAGAAAGGCGCTGGAGGAATTCGTCGTAGGCAACGCGGAGCTGGAAAAGCTCGAAGCGATGCTCGACAGGTTCAACATCTTTGAGGCCGTGGGGATGGAGCGGCAGGAGATCCAACACTCGAAGTTCCTCGCCTTCCTGCTGGACTCGAACCAGCCTCATGGGATGGGCGATGCGTTCCTGAAGAGGTTCCTGCAACGGGCGGTCGCGGGTTCACCTTCGACGGTGGTTACGCCGATAGAGTTGAGCCTCTGGGATCTCGGCGGCACGAGCGTCCGGCGGGAGTGGAACCACATAGACATCTTCCTGCTCGACGAGGAGAACCGGCTCGCGGTCATCGTCGAGAACAAGATCGGAACCGGCGAACACTCCGGCCAGTTGGAGCGTTACTACGACCTCGTGCGGGAGCAGCACCCCGACTACAGAATCCTCGCCGTCTACCTGACGCCGGACGGGAGCGAACCGTCACACTCGGAGTATCTGCCGCTCGGTTATGGGGAAGTCTGCGAGGCGCTGGATGAGGTCAGCCGGAGCAAGGCGAGCGTGATGGAGCCGGACGCTGCGGTCCTGATCACACACTACACCGACATGCTGAGGAGGAACATCGTGGGCGACTCAGAGATAGCAAGGCTGGCGCAGCAGATCTACCAGAAGCACCAGCGGGCGATAGATTTGATAGTGGAGAATCGCTTTTCGCACTATGAGGTGATTGGAAAGTTGTTATCGGGATTGATCCGAGAGAACGAAAATCTCGCCTTTGGCTATCGTGAAACCTACGCAACGGGAGACTATATCGTATTTGAGCCGCAGGACTGGAAGACTCCGACTCCGAATGTAGGGCAACGACATAGAAACTCAAGACTGATACTCTACTTCGTCTTCTGGAATGATTGTGAATACAACCTGTCACTGTGGCTCGAACTTGGCCTTGGCAACAGCGAAACTAGACGCAAACTATTTAGCATGGCTCGCAACCAATCCACTATCTTTAGAGAGTCGTCGGAAAATCTAGATGATGACACGATATTGTTCTCTCGTACATTTCTATCGTCAGACCAATACAAAAATTCTTCCGGCACCGAGCGCGAAGCCGAAATCCGCAAGAACTGGAACGACTTCCTTGAAAACGACCTTCCTCTCATAGATGCGGCTCTCCGGGCAGAGGAGTGGATCTAAGAATCGGAAGAGTTCGAGGCTGCCTCTGATCGCGGCGACGGGTTTACCTGGGGCGAGGGCGACACCCAGATCCCGAAACGCCCCGACGACGAGCCGGAGCGGGACGAAAATTAACCACAGACGGTCGGGATCTTGGCGCGGCGGCAGACGGGTTTGTGATCCCACCATCAACCCCGAGTTGTCTCAACCCTGTCAACAAGTCGTGCGCCGGGAGGGTGTTAAGTACTTATTGTACAAGCAGCCTTGCGGGGCTAGTATGCGTGCATAAGGTGGGTCGAAAGCGGGCGTGATGTCCCGGACAGTCGTTCAGTGGGAAGGGGTCGTTATGGCGCAAGCTGGTTCTGGTTCTGCGGCGAGTAAGCCGGGGATGAGGGTTAGGGTACAGAGGTTCGGGAGTTACCTGAGCGGGATGGTGATGCCCAATATCGGGGCTTTCATCGCGTGGGGGCTCATCACGGCGATGTTCATTCCTACGGGGTGGATACCGAACGAGACGCTCGCGCAGCTCGTTGATCCCATGATCACGTACCTCCTGCCGCTCCTGATCGGCTATACGGGTGGTCGTCTGGTCTACGGCGTGCGCGGTGGTGTGGTCGGTGCGATAGCCACGATGGGGGTCATAGTCGGGGCGGAGATCCCGATGTTCCTCGGCGCGCTGATAATGGGGCCGCTCGGCGGGTACCTGATCAAGCAGTTCGACCGCTTCACGGCGCACCGCGTCCGTCAGGGTTTCGAGATGCTCGTCAATAACTTCTCGGCGGGTATCCTCGGCGGTATCCTCGCTATCGGGGGTCTGCTCGGCATCAGCCCGATCGTAACGGCTATCAGCAACGCCCTCGGTGCGGCGGTGAACGGGCTCATCAGCGTCGGGCTCCTGCCGCTCGTGAGCATCTTCGTCGAACCGGCGAAGATACTGTTCCTCAACAACGCTATCAACCACGGCATCCTCACCCCCATAGCCCTCGAACAGGCGGGGGAGACGGGCAGGTCCATTCTCTTCCTCGTTGAGACGAACCCCGGCCCGGGCCTCGGTATCCTGCTCGCGTACTGGGTCTTCGGGAGCGGGCTTGCAAGGGCTTCGGCTCCGGGCGCCATCATCATCCAGTTCCTCGGCGGGATACATGAGATCTACTTCCCTTACGTCCTGATGAAGCCGCTCCTCGTGCTGGCCGCCATCGCTGGCGGGGCGAGCGGTCTCTTCGTCGAGGTGCTGTTCGGGGTCGGCCTCGTCGCCACGCCGTCGCCGGGGAGTATCTTCGCCATCCTCGCCCTCACGCCGCAGGGGAACTTCATCGGTGTGATCCTCGGCGTCCTGACCGCCGCGACGGTCTCGTTCCTGGTCTCCTCGGTCATCCTGAAGGCCTCCCCGATTCGCAGTCAGGATGACGATAACCTCTCTGCAGCCACCGAGCAGATGCAGGGCATGAAGGGCAAGAAGAGCGACGCCGCAGGCAGCCTCGTCGGTGCGGGCGCGTCGAGCGGGAACGGCTCCAACGGAAGCTCCGAGGAGCAGAAAATAGCAAACGCGAAGCACGTCATCTTCGCCTGCGACGCCGGGATGGGTTCGAGCGCGATGGGCGCTTCGCTTCTGCGTAAGAAGGTCAAGGACGTGGGCCTCGACGTGGACGTGACGAACGTCTCCATCGCCAACCTGACACCCGACGCCGAGGTCGTCGTCACGCATAAAGACCTGACCGACCGCGCCCGCGAGAAGTCTCCCGACGCAGTCCACGTCTCCGTGGACAACTTCCTCGGCAGCCCGAAGTACGACGAGCTCGTCACGCAACTCCAAGACGCTCAGAACGGGACCAACGGCTACGCCAACGGACACACGAACGGTGAAGGCTCCGGCGCGGATTACGGCGACGTACGGAAGGTCATCTTCGCCTGCGATGCTGGGATGGGTTCGAGCGCGATGGGCGCGTCGCTCCTGAAGAAGAAGGCGAAGGAGGCGGGGCTCGGCGATGTCGAGATCCGGAACACCGCCATCAACGACCTCCCCGCCGACGCCGACGTGGTAGTCACCCACAAGGATCTGACCGACCGGGCGAAAGCGAAGCTCCCGAACGCCCACCACATCCCGGTGGACAACTTCCTGAACAGCCCGAAGTACGATGAACTCGTGGACGGCATCTCCTCCTCGCGGGTGAAGAGTTAGCCCGGGAAGAAAGCAGAGTACGTAGCGACGTGGCGGGGCTTTCGACCAGAGAAGCGCGACTGGTCGAGGCCTTGCTTCGCCGTGCCGAAGGTCTCACCGCCTCGGACCTCGCGGATTCCCTGAACGTTAGCGCGCGCACCGTCCACCGCGACCTCCGCCCCGGTCGTCCCGCCGAACTGTTCCTTGAAGCGCACGGCCTCATCCTCACCCGGCAGTCCGGGCGCGGCCTCGCCGTAGAGGGTGAGCTGGACGACATCGAGCGTGCGATACGCAACCTTGGCGAGGCATCCGACCCGGATGTGTCGCCGGACGAACGGCGGATTTCCGTCTTGATCCGCCTCCTGAGAGCCGACGGCCCCGTTAAACTCCGCGCCCTCGCGAGCGGCCTTAGCGTGGCAGTCGGCACCGCGAGCCGCGACCTCGACGAAGCGGAAGCCTGGCTCTCGGGCTTCCGCCTCACCCTCGTTCGCCGCCGGGGCTACGGCGTCGAGATAGAAGGCCCCGAATCCGAACGCCGCCGCGCCATAAGCCGCCTGGTCTTCGAGAACCTCGACGAATCCGAACTCCTCCCCAGCATGGACGACTCATCCCTAACGAACGCCCGCAGGCTCCTCGGCTTCGTCGAACCCGAGCGACTCCGGGAGATCGAAGCCCTCACCCGCGAAGAGGTCGAACGCCTGCCCTACCCTATCGCCGATGAGGCCTTCGCCGCGCTCGTCGTCCACGTCGCTCTGATGGCCGAGCGGGTGCTGGCGAACGGTAGGGTCGAGATGTCCGAAGACCTCCTCACCCGCCTCCGCAAGACGGAGGAGTACGCACACGCCGCAAGCCTCGCCAAGCGCATCTCCGAATCGCTCGGGGCCGAAGTTTCGGAGCCGGAGGTCGGGTACGTCACCCTGCACCTGCGCGGGACGAAACTTCGCCAAAATGACGCATTGGAGCAGTATTTCACTACATCAGACCTGGAAGTAGCATCGCGGGTACGGTCTCTCGTCCGGTACGTGGAGGAGGAGACGGGGATCGTGCTGGCCGGAGACGGGTCGCTGTATACGGGTTTGCTGGCGCATCTCGAACGGGCGATGTACCGGGTTCGGGAGGGGATGAGGATCTACAACCCCCTGCTCGACGATGTGAAGCGCGACTACCCGGCCCTCTTCGCGCTGGTTGACGAGGCGATGCGAAAGGTGTTTCTGGAGGAGGAAGTCCCCGAGGAGGAGGTCGGGTTCGTGGCGATGCACTTCGGGGCGGCCCTCGACCGAGGGCAGGGCGACTTCCCGAGGAGCGTCCTCGTCATATGTTCCAGCGGTATCGCGACCGCCAAGGTGCTCGCGTCGAGGTTGGAGGCGGCGTTCCCGCGCATCCGGCAGGTCAGGAACGCCTCGCTCTACGAACTGCCCGACCTCGACCCTGAGGGCTTCGACCTCGTCGTCTCGACCGTGGTGCTACCGCTGCCGGACGACGCCTACGTACAGGTCAGGCCGTTCGTTTCGGAGGATGAGATCGAGGAGATAAGGTCCCA
>JBPCNU010000100.1:0-10891 GCA_051000975.1 Rubrobacter sp. | reverse complement strand
GCGGAGCTAAGGCGACCGACCTCGGAGTCCTGCCGACCCCCGGTGTCGCCGCGCTCGCTCCGAAGCTCCGGGCGAGCGCGGCGGTCGTCGTCAGCGCGTCCCACAATCCATACCCCGACAACGGCATAAAGTTCCTCTCTGCCGAAGGAAAAAAGCTTCCCGACTCGACGGAGCGTGAGTTCGAAGATCTTATCACCGCCGGGCCGGACTTCGACCGACCGACGGGCGGCGATGTCGGGGCGGTCGAAGTTCTGGGCAACGCGTCGGGGCTTTACGTAGAGATCCTGCTTGAAAGGCTTCGGCCCGAGGCGGGTGGGATGAAGATTCTCCTCGACTGTGCGAACGGTGCGGCGTTCGAGGTGGCTCCGCTCGCCTTTGGGGAGCTGGGTGTCGAACTCACCGTCGTCGGGGACGAGCCGAACGGCCTTAACATTAACGAAGGGTGCGGCTCGACGCAGGTGGAGAGGCTCGACGTTGCGGGGAACGACGTAGCCTTCGCCTTCGACGGAGACGCCGACCGGGTGCTCGCGGTAGATGAAAAAGGAAGCATCGTGGATGGAGATAAGATGATCGCTATCCTCGCTCGCGACCTCCACGAGCGGGACGCTCTCGGCGGCGGCGCGGTCGTTACCGTGATGAGCAATCTCGGCTTTTTCAAAGCGATGGACGGCCTCTCCATACCCTACGAGGTAACGCCGGTCGGGGACCGGTACGTCGCTGAGGCGATGTGGCGAAACGGCGCGAAGGTCGGCGGAGAACAGTCCGGTCACATAATCCTCTCGGAGTACGTGGCGACCGGGGACGGTCTTCTCACCGCGCTCGCCCTGACAGACGTGATGGCGCGTTCGGGGAAGCCACTCTCCGAGCTTGCTAGAGTCATGGAGGTCTATCCACAGCGGCTCATAAACGTGGTGGTCGGCGAGGGGCGGAAGGCGAAGGTGACAGCGTCCTCGGACGCCGTCGTGCGGGCCGTGCGGGAGGCGGAGGCGCGACTCGGTGAGCAGGGGCGCATACTCCTCAGGCCGAGCGGGACGGAGCCCATTGTTCGGGTGATGGTGGAGCACGAAGACAGAGCCCTCTGCGATGAGGTCTGCGAAGCGGTTGCGAAGGTCGTCGAAGAGAGTGGATGAACAGGCAGACAAACAGATGGTGAAACGGATGAACAGGCAGACAAGCAGATGATGAAACGGATGAGGAGACAGATGGTGCAACCCGTGAATTTCCGAGTAGAAGGGCCGCGAGTCGAGGAGGTCCGGGAGGTGAAGTCTTGAGGTTTATAGGTTGCGCTCCGGCCTGGAGGCCGGGTGAGGCGAAGGAGAAGGTCTCCTGCCTAGTCGTACTCGATGAACGGGGTGGGATAGTCTCCAACGCCTTCGTCGAAGGGGAGGATGGCATAGCCCCGGCGATAGAGGCCGCTGCGGGCGGCTCGGGGGGACGGGGCGAGGTTATCGTCGGGCTGGACGCCCCGCTCTCCGTCCCGAACGAACGTGGAACGCGCAAGGTGGAGCGCGTACTGGCGAGGGTTTCGCTGCCTGCTTACTCGGCCTCGCGAAGGATGTTCGGCGGTGAGCCCGTGATGGAGGGGGTTCTGGAGGCGCTCGAGAAGAACGACATCGAGTACACCGATTACCCGTTGCCGGGGCAAGAGGCCCGGTGCGTCGTCGAGGTGGACTCAGCCGCGACGCTCAAGGTACTCGCCCTCGAAAGAGGAGGCGAAGGAGAGGAAGGCGATGTAGCAGAACGGCTCAAGGCACTCCCCGAGGCCCGCTTTCGCAAGGGGAACAAGGGTGTGCGGGCGGAAGCTCTTCGAGCGGCGATCGCGATCCTCTGGGATACGAAGGGCCTGCGGCTTCGGACGGGGAATCTCTCAGGGGATCTCACCGCCCGGGAGAACATAGATGTTTCGAAGCTCGACGTTACGGAGAAGGTCTCCCACGCCGAACTCGACCGGGTCGTCGGGCTGGTAGAGGCTATTCTCTCGGCCTACACCGTCCACCGCCACTGGAAGGGTCGTGATGGTTCGGTCGTCGTCGGGGTCGGGGACGAAGGCTCGGTGCTCCTCTCGGCGAACGACGCGCTCCGCGAAGCCCTGATCGAAGAGTGCCGGGTCTTCGAGGTAGCCTACGTCTAAAACTACGTCCAGCAAGGAGGATTCTTCCAGGATGGGACTTCTCGTGCGTGTCATACCGTGCCTCGACGTCAACGCCGGGCGCGTGGTGAAGGGGACGCAGTTCAAGGAACTCCGCGACGCCGGAGACCCGGTGGAACTCGCCGCCTTCTACGACCGCGAAGGCGCAGACGAGATAGTCTTCTACGATATCACCGCCTCCCACGAGGGACGCAATACGGCAGTCGACCTTGCCCGTGATGCCTCAGAGGAGGTCTTTATCCCGTACACCATCGGCGGCGGGGTGAGGAGCGCGGATGATATGCGAGCCATGCTCCGGGCCGGGGCGGACAAGGTCTCCATCAACTCGCAGGCCGTCAGAACCCCCGAGCTTATAGACGAGGGGGCGAGAAGGTTTGGGAGCCAGTGCGTGGTTCTGAGCGTGGACGTGAAGCGCAAAGCCGACGGGGCCCCCGGCTGGGAGGTCTATCTCAACGGTGGTCGGGTGAACACGGGCCTCGACGCGGTCGCGTGGCTGGTGGAGGGAGAGGAACGGGGGGCCGGTGAGTACGTACTGAACAGCATGGACTCGGACGGGATGGAGACGGGCTACGATCTCGAACTCATCTCGGCGGTCTCCGAGAGGACGAGTTTGCCGGTGATCGCCTCGGGTGGAGCGGGGCATCCGGATCACATGATAGCGGCGGTGGAGGCCGGGGCGAGCGCAGTCCTCGCCGCGAGCATCTTCCACTACGGCGAGTACACGATTCGGGCAGTGAAAGACCATCTACAACGGGCGGGGGTTCCGGTACGGTGAGCGCGAAGAGCATCTCCGGTAAGTTGAATTTCGACGAAAACGGGCTGGTCCCGGTCGTCATGCAGGATGCCGATACGGGCGACGTGCTGACCTTGGCCTACGCTAACCTCGAAGCCGTCGAGAAGACGCTATCCACGGGCGAGGCTCATTTCTACTCGCGCTCCCGGCAGGAACTCTGGCACAAGGGTGCGACGAGCGGGAACACGCAGAGCGTAGTCGAGGTACGACTCGACTGCGACGGAGACTCGCTCCTCTACCGCGTCATCCCGGACGGCCCGGCCTGCCACACCGGGGAGAGTACGTGCTTCTACCGGACTCTGGCCGGGGAAGGCGTGGGCATCGCCGGGAGCAGTACGGACGTAGCCTTCGGGGTGATGGTGGAGCGGCTCGCAGGGGTAATAGCGGAGCGGCACCGGGAGATGCCGGAGGGTTCTTACACGGCCTCGCTCTTCGACCGGGGGACGGCTCGCGTCGCGCAGAAGGTCGGTGAGGAAGGGGTCGAGGTCGTAATCGCCGCGCTCACGGACGACAAGCTGCCCGAGGAGACGGCGGACCTCGTCTACCACCTGCTGGTGCTGCTCGAAGACCGGGGCGTCGGCCTCGACGCGGTGGCGAAGGTCTTGCAGGACCGGCATGGCTAGGTCGCTCGGGTCGGAGCTGACACCCTCGCTCGACGAGGCACGAAGGCTCGCCCGCGAGTACGAAGTCGTCCCGGTGTACGCGGAGTTCATCGGGGATCTCGAAACGCCGATCTCAGCGGTGATGAAGTTCTCCGACGAAGAGAACGTCTTCCTGCTGGAGAGCGCGGAGGCCGCCGAGCGGTTCGGTCGATATTCGTTTCTCGGCTTCGACCCGAAGCGGACGCTCTCCTACAGAAACGGCGTCTACACCGTCGTTGACTCGGACGGGGTGCGAGAGGTAGCTGCGAGCGACCCGTTCCGGGGGTTGGCGGAGATAGTAGGCAAGAAATCCGTCGCGCCCCTGCCGAACCTCCCGGCCTTCGTCGGTGGGGCGGTCGGTTACTTCTCCTACGATGCGGTGCGCTACCTGGAGAACCTCCCCGACGCTCCACCGGACGACCTCGACGTGCCGGAGGCGTTCTTCCTTGTAACGGATACGCTCGTCGTTTTCGATCACCTGCGGCACAAAGTGCTCGTGATCTCCCTCGTGGATGCTTCGCGCCTCGTGGACGCCGAGAGCGAAGATTTTACCGCAGCGTACCGCCGGGCCGCAGACGACATCCGGCGGGTCTCGGAGAAACTCGCCGCGCCGCTCGAAGCCCGACGGCTCACCGACGGCCTTTCAAACGGAGCATCCGGATTGGAAGTCGCCTCCAACTTCACCCGCGAGGACTACATCTCGGCGGTGGAGCGGGCGAAGGAGTACATCCGGGCCGGAGATGCGTTTCAGGTCGTGCCGTCGCAGCGGTTTTCGGCGCCCGTCGGGGGACTCGATCCGCTGCTCCTGTACCGGGGGCTTCGCACCGTCAACCCGTCGCCGTACATGACGTACCTGAAGATGGGGGATTTCACCATCGTCGGTGCTTCGCCGGAGCCGCTCGTGCGGGTGGAAGGCCGAAGGGTAATGACGCGACCAGTCGCCGGGACGCGCTGGCGCGGGGCGACCGCCGAAGAAGACGCCGTGCTCGCGGAGGATCTTCTCGCGGACGAGAAAGAGCGGGCGGAGCATGTCATGCTCGTCGACCTCGGGAGGAACGACCTCGGGCGAGTCTCCGAGATCGGCTCCGTAGAACTCGCGAGCTTCATGGAGATAGAGCGTTACTCACACGTCATGCACATCGTTTCGACGGTGGAGGGGGACCTCCGAAAAGACCTGACCGCCCTCGATGCTCTGGCAGCGGCGTTTCCGGCGGGGACGGTCTCTGGCGCGCCAAAGGTCCGGGCGATGGAGATCATAGACGAGCTCGAGCCCACCCGGCGCGGCCCCTACGCCGGGGCGACGGGCTACTACGGTCTGGACGGCAGGCTCGACACCTGCATCACCCTCAGAACGTCGGTCGTGAAGGACGGAACGGTCTACTTTCAGGCCGGCGGCGGGGTCGTTGCGGATTCGGTGCCGGAGTCCGAGTACGAGGAGACGCGCAACAAGGCACAGGCGATAAGGCGGGCGATAGAGGTGTCCTGCAGCCGTTCTCTGTGGCTCTGAGTCAGGCGGATGTCAGACGCGGCGAAGCGACGAGGAAGACCGTACTCAGGTACCAAGCCGAAAGCAGTGAAGAAGAACGCCAGGTGGATGAGCATCACGCTGGAGAACGAGGTCACAGCCTCGCGGGAGAGGCAACGGTGTGTCCGCGTCGAAGGCGTAGTCGTAAAGCAAATTCTCTTCTGGCAGACCCCGTGAGGCTCTCTACCGAGAAGGAAGCCGGGAAGGACTCTTTCGCACCCTCGGCGTTCTCTATTGTGGTTCTCCGGTAAGGGTTGTAGTCCAGTCTGGGAGAAACAGTCGGCTAGAAAGCTTCAGCTGGGGAGGCTGAAAATCTTCAGCTTGCCTGGGTCTCCGGGGGCGGCTGGTTCAAGACGGCCCAGAAGAGGCCTATCTCCCGCACGGCCTCCACGAAATCCATGAAGTCAACGGGTTTGACGACGTAGGCGTTCGCCCCGAGGTCGTAGCTCTTCGTGAGATCCCGTTCCTCGCGGGAGGAAGTGAGCATAACAGTGGGGATGATCCTGAGCTTCGGGTCGTTCTTGATCTCGGCCAGCACTTCGAGGCCGTCTATCTTCGGGAGCTTCAGGTCGAGGAGTATCAGGGCCGGGTTTTCGTGGGGCCTGTCGGAATATTCGCTGCGGGAGAAGAGGTAGTCGAGGGCTTCGGCGCCGTCGCGCAGCACGAAAACCTCGTTGGAGATCTTGTTCCGCCTGAACGCCGAGAGCGTGAGGTCGACGTCGTTGGGATCATCCTCGACCAGCAGTATTCTGTTCGTGGTTCTTCGCATTCTGACCCTCCACCTCCCAGCGTAACATCATCTCACCCATCACCCCGACGCAGAGATACGACCAACCACCGGGTGCCGGTACTTGTCCCGGAGGCAAACCCCCGGAACTCCCGCAGAGTGGCAGCGCGTACTGGTATCGCCCCGCCGAATTCATCCCGACGGACTCACATCGCTGGACGATAGCATCTGCAACACCGCTTTCACATACAGCAAATGAGTGATCCTCAATCCAGACCGAACTCCGATACGAAAAAGCCACCGATCGGCTCCCGGTCGGTGGCGGAGATCCGAAAACCTCTTCGAGCTAGAGGCCGAGTTCCTCCGAGAGTTTCTTCCGGTCAAAGCCTATGACGATAGTCTCACCGTCTATAACGGTGGTCGGGGTCGCCTGGGAACCCATCCTCACCATGTCCTGCATTGCGTCGAGGTCTTGTCGGATGTCCTTCTCCGTGAACTCCACGCCATTCTGAGATAGAAACTCCATCTCCTGGTCGCAGGCCGGTCAACCGGGCTGGTGGTATACGATGACCTCTCGGGCCCCGTCTGCCTTACTTGCTTCCATGTTCGCCTCCTGGGGACGATCTCCACTTGCAACTGCACTGTTACTATTCCCTCGCAGGACGGGCATCTAACATCGGCTTTCCGCTATACTCTTCGGGCTATGCTGATGCTCTCACTCATACTGATCCTGGCCGGGTACCTCCTCGGGGCCATACCGAGCGGCGTCGTCGTGGGCCGAGCCTACGGCGTGGATGTAAGGTCGGTCGGGAGCGGCAATATCGGGACGGCGAACGTGCTGCGGGCGGCGGGTAAACAGGCCGCCGCTTTCACGATGTTCGGGGATATGCTGAAAGGGCTCGTACCCGTGCTGCTCGCCCGTCTTCTCACCGACAACGAGTGGGTCTTAGCCGCCGTCGCGCTCGCCGCTGTCGTGGGTCACTGCTGGCCTGTCTTCCTCGGTTTCAAGGGCGGGAAGGGCGTCGCGACAGGGGCCGGGACCGCGCTTGCGCTCGCGCCGCTCGTCGGTTTGCTGATGTTCGCGCTGTGGTGGGCGGTCGCGTTCTTCACGAAGTACACCTCGCTCTCGGCCCTTGTGGTGATGGGTGTGAGCCCCTTTATCTTCCTTCTGTTCGGTCAGCCGTGGCCGTACGTACTGTACGCGGTGCTCGGCGGAGCAGCGGTCATCTGGCGGCACCGGACGAACGTTCAGGCACTGCTCGCCGGTACGGAGCGCAAGGTCGGAGAGAAGAAATCGGAGAGGGTAAAGTAGCTTGGAATCTTCTGGGTTTTCGTTGCACGAGTCCTACCGGGGGAAGTCTATCCTGCTCACGGGCGGGACGGGATTCCTCGGGACGGCGATGGTGGAGAAGATCCTCCGCTCCCTGTCCGAGATCGAGAAACTCTACCTCCTCGTGCGAGCCTCAGGCTCCAAATCCGCCCGGCAACGTGTCGAGGACGACCTCTTCGCCTCTCAAGCCTTCGCGAATTTCCGTGAAGCCAGAGGCGACGACTTCGACGACTACGCGCGCGGGAAAGTCCGGGCCGTAGAAGGGGATACGCACCGCGCCGGGCTGGGACTCTCCACCGAAGACCTCACGGATCTGTCGGAGAACGTCGACGTAGTGATACATTCCGCCGCTTCGGTGATGTTCGACGCGCCGCTCGACGCCGCCGTCGCCTCGAACGTGCGGGGAACGCTGGCGCTTTTGAAACTCGCGAAAACCTGGAAGAAGAAGCCGCTCTTCGTTCACGTTTCGACCTCGTACGTGGCTGGGAAGCGGGCGGGTATGATCCCGGAAGAACTTCCCTGTAACAGCACCCCGAACGCCACCTACCTCGACCCGGTGGAGGAACTGGCGCATCTGGATAGTGTGGTCCGGGAGGTGGAGGAGTCGGCTCGCAGGAAAGACTTCGACACCGACGAGGCGCGGGGGGACTGGAAGAAAGAGCGGCTCGTCGAGCGGGGCAACGAACGGGCGCAGGAGTACGGCTGGCACGACGTCTACACCTTCACCAAGTCTCTCGCCGAGCGGATGGTATTGCGGGAGCGGGGGGACGTGCCAGTGGTGATACTGCGGCCCGCGATCATCGAGAGTTCGCTGGCGGAGCCCTATCCCGGCTGGATCGTCGGCACGAAGATGGCCGACCCCATAATCATGGCGTTTGCCCGAGGCATCCTGCGCGAGTTCCCCGGCGACCCGGAGAGCCTCATAGACATCGTCCCCGTCGACCACGTTGTGAACGCGATCCTCGCCGTCGGCGCCCTCCGCCCCGAGGAGCCGGAGGTCTTCCAGGTTGCGTCCGGGCAGCGAAACCCGCTTCGCTACCGGGACCTCTACGAGTACGTTCGGGGCTACTTCCTCGATAATCCGCTGCGCGACTCTGGCGGTCGCCCGCTCCAGCCGCACGAGTGGAGCTTCCCCGGAAGCAGGGCCGTCGAGCGCGCCCTGAAGCTGGAGATGCTGGGCTTGAAGGTCGGAGGATTCATCGTCTCGAAGATACCGGACGGCCACCTCGCGCTCGACCTGCGGCAGAAGCTATCGCGGGCCGAGAAGCGGTCGCAGCTCAGCCTGTATTTCAGCTGCATCTACGGTGGTTATGCGAACATGGCGTCCACTTTCTCCAACGACCGGACGACGGCCCTGTACGAGTCGCTGCCGGACTCGGAGCGGGAGGAATTCCCGTTTGACATCAGCTTGATGGACTGGGAGGGGTGGTTGTGGGGGGCGCATCTGCCCGCGCTCACGGTGAGGCCGGACCGCAAGAAGAGGCGGCGTTCGCTTGAGAAACCGAAGCAGACGGCTGCGATCTTCGACGTGGACGGCACGCTCATAGACTCGAACGTCGTGTCGTACTTCGCGTGGCTGAAGATGCGGACGCTACCGAGGGCGGTTCGTCCGTTCTGGCTGGCCGGTTTCATCACGAAAATACCGTACTACTGGGGTCTGGATAAAATCAGCCGCGTCCATTTCAACCGGGCTTTCTACAGGAATTACAGGGGCTGGGAGAAGGAACGGGCGCGGCAACTCGGAGCCGAGAGCTTCGCGGGGTTCACCCTCGACCGGGTCCATCCCGAGGCGCTGGCGCAGCTTCGGCGGCACAAGGAGGCGGGGCATAAAGTCATACTCCTCTCCGGTGCGTTGGACTTCATCCTGGAGCCTATGCGCGACCTCGTGGACGACGTGGTGAGCGCGAAGTTGCAGGATGAGGACGGGGTGTATACCGGGGAACTCTCCGGCGTCCCGGTCGCCGGGGACGCGCGCGCCCGGATGCTCGCCTCCTACGCCCGCCGCAACGACATAGACCTCGAAAAGAGCTACGCCTACGCCGATTCGATCTCGGACTTCCCGATGCTGGAGGCCGTTGGGAACCCGGTGGCGGTCAACCCGGACGGACGGCTCGAAAAAGCCGCTAGAGAGAAGGGCTGGCACGTCCGGGACTGGGGTCGGGAGAAGAACCGTGTCCCGACGCCGGTCGAGATCCCGGCCTCGCAGTAGCCCCGCCTTGAGATCCCTCGTATACAGAAAGTCCGTCCCGAAATACCTCCTCATGCGCTTCGGCTCGAAGCGGTTCGCCGGACTCGAAACCGGACGTTTCTCACCGCTGCAGATGGAAGTGACAGAGGAGCCGAAGCTCCCGGCCCCGGACTGGGTTCGGGTGAAGCCGCTCGTGTCCGGCGTCTGTGGATCAGACCTCGGCACGCTCTCGTCGGAGAACTCGCCGTACTTCTCGCCTATAACATCGCCGCCGTTCACGATGGGCCACGAGGTCGTCGGAACGGTAACGGAGGAAGACTCCGGCTTTCCGGGAGGCGAGCGGGTCGTCATAGAACCCGCGCTCGGCTGCGTGGTGCGTGGCATCGAGCCGATGTGTCGATTTTGCGCTACAGGTAGACACGCACTCTGCGTGAACACGACGAAGGGCGACATCGCGCCCGGCATCCAGACCGGGTTCTGCAACTCGACCGGCGGTGGCTGGACGGACGGGACGCTCGTGGCGCATCCGTCGCAACTCCATCGCGTCCCGGAAGGCATGCCGGACGAGGCAGCGGTCGCCATCGAGCCGCTTGCCTGCGCCGTACACGCCGCGCTCTCGGCGAGGGTATCGTCCGGTGACACGGCGATCGTAATAGGGGCCGGGAGCGTCGGGCTTTTGACGGTCGCCGCGCTCTCGCGTCTGACGGACGCGGGGCGGGTGATCTGCGTCGCCAAGTACGAACGTCAGAGAACGGAGGCTCTACGCCTCGGGGCGACGGAGGTCGTAAGCCCGGAGGA
The DNA here is from genome assembly GCA_051000975.1 of Rubrobacter sp. Lineage (GTDB taxonomy): Bacteria > Actinomycetota > Rubrobacteria > Rubrobacterales > Rubrobacteraceae > Rubrobacter. Next base: position 740 of record JBPCNU010000100.1, on the reverse strand, counting down.
GACTTACACGAAGATCCCCGTCATGCTCGGCACGACCGCGATGAAGCCGCCCCTTGGGAAGCCGGTCGTTCCGGGCGGGGCGGACGCTGTCTTCGACTGCGTAGGTTCCTCGGGGACGATGGAGGACGCGGTGCGCCTCACGAAGCCGGGCGGTCGGGCCGTGCTGGTCGGGATGCCGGGGGAGAAGACATCGCTCGACCTGACCGCGCTCTGGCACAAGGAGGTCGCCCTTGTCGGGGCGTATGCGTACGGGGCGGAGGAGTACCGGGGCGAGGCGACGACCAGTTTCGCGCTGGCGATGCGGCTGGCGGGGGAGATCGAGTTAGAGCGGCTCGTCGGGCCGACGTTCCGGCTCTGGGAGTACCCGGAGGCTATAAAGGCGGCCCGGTCTTCTGGGCGCAGCGGAAACGTGAAGGTCACCTTCGACCTGCGCTAGCGGGACGCGAGCACCGTCCCGCGTAGAATGGACGCAGCAGTCCAACATCTAAAAGTCTAAAGGGAGCCAGATATGCCGCGAGAGGGAAAGGTCTACGCCGAGGGACTTCAGATCACCTTAGAGAAAAACAGCCCGCAGATGATGTTCAACGCGTGCGACGGATTTCACTACGAGAAGCTCCCGGAGGGGACGCGGGTGATCTACCCCCCCAAGCCCATCGAGGCCGTCCCGGATGAGAACGTCGCCATCGAGCGCGCGCTCCTGGAGCCGCTCGACATGGAGCCGCTGCACGATCTCCTCACGC
>JBPCNU010000099.1:0-4013 GCA_051000975.1 Rubrobacter sp. | reverse complement strand
AGAGCGTCAGCTTCATGTAGCTCCTCTCGACCACGTTGCCCTCGTCATCGAAAGCGGGCCTCTTCGCAATGCTCGCGACGGCGACTATAGCGGCCTGCGGCTGGTTGATGATCGCGGAGAAGTTCTCGATCCCGAACATCCCCATGTTGGAAACGGTGAACGTCCCGCCCTGGTACTCCTCGGGTTTGAGCTTGCCGTCGCGGGCGCGGCTGGCGAGATCCTTGGCCTGCGCGCTTATGGCGGAGAGGGTGATCCTTCCGGCGTCCTTCACCACCGGCGTGATGAGGCCTGCGTCGAGCGCGACGGCCATCGCCATGTCTACCTGCTCGTAGGTCTCGATGCCTTCCTCGGTCCACAGCGCGTTCAGGTTCGGGAACTTCTTCAGACCAGTGGCACACGCCTTCATCACGAAGTCGTTGACCGAGAGCTTCACGCCGTCCTCTTCGAGCGAAGAATTGAGCTGCTTTCTGAGGGCCATGAGCGCGTCAACTTCCGCCTCCACGCTGACGTAGAAGTGGGGGACTTCCTGCTTGGACTGGCTCATCCGCGTCGCGACGACCTTCTGCATCTTCGTGAGCGGCTTTAGCTCCGTGCCGTCCTCGCCCGTCGGCTTCGGAGCCTCGGACTTCGGCGTTCCGGCGCTTGCCTGCTTCGCATCGGAGTCGGATTTCTGCTCCTGAGCCGGAGCCTCGCCGGAGGAGTCACCGCCGGACTTCGCGCTACCGTCCTCCATCGCCTGCTTCACGTCGCGCTCGACGATGCGCCCCGCCGGGCCACTTCCCTTGATCTTCCCGAGGTCGAGGTCGTTCTCCCTCGCAAGCCGCTTGACTATAGGAGATGCCCGGTACTGCCCGTTCGACTCCGCAGATGCCTCTCCCTCGTCCGTGCCGCCCGAGGAATCCTCAGCACCGCCATCGGAGAGCGTTACGGTCGCTCGCGATCCGCCGGAGTCTCCCCCTTCATCGGAGCCGCCTTCTTCCTGCTCGGCCTCTCCCTCGGACTCACCACCCGAATCCGCCGATGCTGCGCCGCCGGAGCTTTCCGGGGCTTCTTCGCCCTCTCCGGCGATAAAAGCGATAGCTTCACCGATGGGGATTTCGTCGCCTTCGGAGGCGTAGAGCTTCGCCAGAGTGCCTGCGTCCTCGGCTTCGAGTTCGAGCGTTACCTTGTCAGTCTCGATCTCGACTATCGGGTCGCCCTCGGAGACCTCGTCGCCCTCGGACTTGAGCCACTTGAGGAGTGTTCCCTCCTCCATCGCGTCGCCCATTTTGGGCATGATCACTTCTGGCAACTTACTTCTCCTCTATGTAGAGCGACTTGCGGGCGGCGTTGGCGACCATCTTCTCCGATGGGAAGGCGGCGAGCTCCAGGTTCCTGGCGTACGGGGCCGGAACCTCCGCCCCGCTTACCCGCATGACGGGCGCATCGAGAGAATCGAAGGCCTGCTCCTGGATGATCGCAGCGACCTCGCTCGCCACCCCGAACCATTTCCACTGCTCCTGTACCGCGACCGCCCGGTGCGTCTTCTCGACGCTCTTGACGATGGTCGCCTCGTCGAAAGGCCGGATAGAACGCAGGTCTATGACCTCCGCGCTCACGCCGTCTTCTTCCTCCAGCGTATCGGCGGCCCGGAGACAGAGGTTCACCTGCCGACCGTAGGCGATGAGGGTTACGTCCGAACCCTCACGGGCCACCCGCGCCTTGCCGAACGGCACGGAGTTGTCGCCCTCCTCGACCTCGCCCTTCGTCCCGTAGAGCGCGCCCGCTTCAAGGAAGATCACCGGGTTGTCGTCTTTTATAGCCGTGATCATCATCCCCTTTACGTCGTTCGGGGTGACGGGCGAGACAACTTTCAGACCGGGGAAGTGTCCGTAGAAGTTCTCCAGGGAGTGCGTGTGCTGCGCCGAGAGCTGAACCCCGCCGCCGTTCGGACCGCGTATGACCAGCGGAACCTGTACCTGTCCGCCGGAGAAGTAGCGTACCTTGGCGGCGTTCTGGACGATCTGGTCCGAAGCCAGAAACGAGAAGTTCCAGGTCATCATCTCGACTATCGGCCTCATGCCGAGCATCGCCATCCCGATGGCCGCCCCGACGAACCCGCCCTCGGCGATGGGCGTATCCATGACCCTCTTCGGGCCGTACTGGTCATACAGCCCGTCGGTTATAAGATGCGTACCACCGTACAGCCCGATGTCCTCGCCCATGAGAACGACGTTCTCGTCGGTTTCGAGGCCGTGTACCATGCCCTCGCGCAGGGCCTCCCGGTAGGTCTTGGTCTCTGCAGCCACTTACTTCTCCCCCTCGTTGCCGCTGTGATCATCACCCAGGTACTCGTCTTCCCCGACGTAGACATCGGTGTAGAGTTCCGAGATGTCCGGCTTGTCGGCCTCGTCGGCGAACTTGACGGCCTCCTGGACCTTCTCCTTCGCCTCATCCTTAAGTTCTTCGAGCTTGCTCTCGTCTACCCCGGCCTCGACGAGCTTCTTCTCCAGCAAGCCTATCGGGTCGCGCTCGCGCCATTTCTCGACCTCTTCTTTCGTGCGGTACTTCTCGAAGAAGTCGGCGGCCCCGTGCGGGACGGTCCGGTAGGTCATGGCCTCGATGGCGTACGGAACCCCGGTCTCCCGGACTTGCTCCGTGAGCCGCTCCGCCGCCTCCAGCGTGGCCTCTATGTCCATGCCGTCCACCTTCTCGGACTCGATGCCGTGCGCATGGAACTTCTGCGTGAGATCGGTCTGGGCGGTCGAGCGGCTGACGCTCGTCCCCATGCCGTACTGGTTGTTCTCGAGGATGAAGAGGCACGGACACATCTCGTCCTTGCCCCACAGCCCGGCGAGGTTGGCGGCCTCGTGAAAGGCACCGTTGTTGATGGAACCGTCTCCGAGGTAGAGCTGGGTTATGTGATCGGTCCCCATGTACCGCTGCGCGTAGGCGAACCCGACCCCCAAGGGTATGTGCCCGGCGACGATGCCGTACCCACCCATGAGACCGTTCTCGACGTCGAAGAGGTGCATCGAGCCGCCCTTGCCCTTGACGAGCCCGCTGCCCTTGCCGTACAGCTCGGCCATGACCTCGTTTGGCTCAGCCCCGAGGAGCAGCGCGTGGGCGTGATCCCGGTACGCCGTGATGACGCGGTCGCCGTCCTTGTACGCGCTCAGCAACCCAGTCGCAACGGCCTCCTGCCCCGTATATACGTGAAGGTAGCCGCCGATCTTACCCTGCCGGAACCCCTTGCCACAGGCGTCCTCAAACGCCCGAACGAGCACCATCTGACGATACAGGTCGAGGAACCGCTCCGATCCCTCTTCCGTCGCTACCGCACCCTTTTTTCCCTCGCTCATCTCATTACCCCTTCCTCCAACGAGTCTCCTATTCCACTACACGAAACCAGAATATCACCGCGAACATTCTTATACACAATCTTTATTGGAGCTATAGGTTCTTTCAATGTTCTCCTCATCTCGTCCCTCTCGCCTGCAAGGTTCTTACCCTTTCGAACCGGCTTGCAGCCATGTCCCGAGGGCTTTGAACGCGCGGTTTCGGTGTGAGTTTTCCTGTTTTTCGCTGGCCATTTCCGAGTAGGTCCGTTCGTGTCCGTTCGGGATAAAAACCGGATCGTATCCGAAGCCGCCTTCGCCCCGGGGGGACGCTGCTATCTCGCCGTTCACCTCGCCCCGGAAGAGGTGTATTTCGCCATCTGCATCGGAGACGGCGACGACGCAGACGGACCTTGCGGAGCGGTCGTCGAAGGCGAAGAGCATCTTCAGGAGGCCATCGAGCCCGACGCTTCCGAGGAACCATTTGGTCAGGGCGCCGGGGAAGCCGTTCCAGGCGTTCACGACGAGGCCGGAGTCGTCTACGATCACCCGGGCCGCCGGGTTGTGGAGGGCTTTGCGAGCGGCGCGAGCCTTCGCCGAGGCGACCTCCCCGAAGTCGAGGGATTGAATCTCCAGCACGTCCGGCGCGGCGCGGTCGAGCTTTACGCCGAGGATCACCTCGGCCTCTCGGAGCTT
>JBPCNU010000098.1:0-3775 GCA_051000975.1 Rubrobacter sp. | reverse complement strand
CCCTCGTCCTGATCCCGCTCTCCGTGCGCGTTATACCGAGGGGCGACCGGGTAGAGGGCGCGACCTTCGACATCGTCGGCGGCGTCCTGCTCGGCCTGACGGCGGGGCTTTTCCTGTTCGGGATCACGCAGGGACAGGTCTCCGGCTTTTCGAGCTTTATCTCTCTCGGGAGCTTCGTCGGGGCCGTTACGAGCGGGATCGGGTTTTATCTCAGGATCACGACCGCCCGGGATCCGTTCGTCACCCCGTCGCTCTTCGCAAACCGGGGCTACGTCCTGGCCATCGCGGTCGGGTTCTTCGCGATGCTCGGCAACGTCGCCTCTCTGGTGATGGTGCCGCTGCTCGTGACGAGCGTGAACGGCCTTTCGGCGGGGCTTGCCGGGCTCGTCCTCTCGCCGGGAGCAATAGCTCTGGCCGTCCTCTCCCCGATGACGGGCAAGCTCTCGGACTCCATCGGGGTGAAGTTGCCGATCATCCTCGGCGTCGGAGCGATGCTCGCCTCGACGGTCTTCCTCTCGTCTTTCGGGGCCGGGGCCTCCCCCATCGTCGTTTCCGTCGGGATGATGGGGATAGGCATAGGCTTCGCCTTCGTCAGCCCGTCGGCGGTCAACGCGGCCGCGAACGCGCTGTCATTCGAGTCGGAGCATGAGATCGGGGCCGGACTCGGCATCTTCCAGGGGGCGTTCTTCCTCGGTGGCGGTACGGGACCGGCCATTATCGGCGCGTTCCTCGCCGCCCGCCAGGAGGCCGGCTCGTCGGCTATCAACCCCGTCTACCCGCTCTCGGCCCCGGCGTTCTCGGATGCCTTCTTCGCCATCTCGCTCGCCCTCGCCGTCTCCCTCGCCGGAGCGTTCTTCCTGAAGAACCGCGCCGCAAACGGATAGAATCCTCTCGTTGATTTCAGACCACTGCCGGAGGAGGAGATTTGTCCGAGAAGAGCATCGTCCCCGAGAAATACACCGATATCCTGGACTCGAAGACCGTCGCCCACGTCGCCACCATCGGGCCGAAGGGCGAGCCGCAGAACAACCCCGTCTGGTTCGGTTGGGACGGCGAGTTCGTGAAGATCAGCCAGACCAAAGGCCGTCAGAAGTTCAAGAACGTCGGACGTAACCCGCAGGTCGCCCTCTCGTTCGTCGACCTCGAAAACCACCTCCGCTACATCGAAATCCGCGGCGAGGTAGACCATATAGATGAAGATCCCGACAACGCCTTTATCAACGAGATGGCGAAGAAGTACATAGACAAGGACATCTACCCCTACCACCAGCCCGGCGACGAACGGGTCGTTCTCTTCATCCGCCCCGAACACACCACCCAGATGGGCAGCTAGACCAGACACAGACCCGAGAAGCATTACCCCGAAACCCCGGACCCACCCAGCTCACGAACCGCTCGGGGTTTCGCTCCGCTCGAAGCCCGGACAACCAGACCACGTTTTCGTTCTCAAGGTTTAGTGATAAACTATCTCTCGTAAAGTCATTCGACTACGGGAGGCTCAGATGAGCGTTGTGGAAGGGTTGCATCACGTAACGGCGATATCCGGCGGGGCGCAGGCGAACGTGGACTTCTACGTCGGGGTTCTGGGCCTGCGGTTCATCAAGCGAACCGTCAACTTCGACGACCCGGGCACGTACCACCTTTACTACGGTGACGGCGAGGCTTCGCCCGGCACGGTGATGACCTTCTTCCCGTGGGCGAACGCCCCGAAAGGGACGCAGGGGTCCGGGCAGCTGACCGTAACGGCGTTCAGCGTGCCGAAGGGTTCGCTCGACTACTGGCGCGCTCGCCTGACCAAGAACGACGTCGAGTACGGTGAGGTCGAGGACCGCTTCGGAGATAAAGTCCTGCCTTTCGCCGACGAGAGCGGGATGAAGCTGGAGTTGATAGCGAGCGACGACCCGAGAGAGGCGTGGAACGGCGGGACGGTCCCGGTGGAGTCCGCGATGCGCGGCTTTCACAGCACGACGCTCTCCCTGCAGAACTCGGCGAGGACGGCTGAAATACTCGGCCTCCTCGGTTTCCGCGAGGCCGTGACCGGCGAGGGCCGCACGCGCTACGAAGCAGGAACGGGCGGTCCCGGAAACAGCGTGGACCTCGTGGACGGCTCCGGCGGCCCGGAGGGTAGGATGGGCGTCGGGACGGTGCATCACGTCGCCTTCCGCGTCGCGAACGACGAAGTACACGGTGAGGTGCGCGAGGAGGTAGCGAAGCTCGGCTTCGACGTAACCCCGGTGCTGGACAGGAACTACTTTCATTCCATCTACTTCAGGGAGCCGGGCGGCGTACTGTTCGAGATCGCAACGGACAACCCCGGCTTCGACGCCGACGAGCCGCTCGACGAACTCGGCGAGAGCCTCAAGCTCCCGGCCTGGCTGGAGCCGCGCCGCGAGCGCATCGAGCAGACCCTCGACCCGCTGACCGTCCCCGGAGGCGAGCGGTAATGACCGAAACCCCGAACGAATTCATCCACCGTTACGTACCGGGCAAGTCGCAGGACGGGGAGACGATCCTCGTCCTGCACGGAACCGGCGGCAATGAGGAAGACCTCATCCCGCTGGCACAGGAACTCGCCCCTGACGCGAACATCCTCAGCCCGCGCGGCAAGGCCCTCGAGTTCGGTGCGCCGCGCTTCTTCCGCCGCCTCGCCGAAGGCGTCTTCGACCACGAAGACCTCGTAGCCCGCACTCACGAACTCGCTGCCTTCGTGCGCTGGGCCGCTGGAGAATACAGCTTCGACCCGAAGAAACTCGTCGCGGTCGGCTACTCAAACGGCGCGAACATCGCCGGGAGCCTGATGCTCTTCCACCCAGACCTGATCTCCGGCGCGATTCTCTTCCGGGCGATGGTCCCGTTCGAGCCGGAAGACGAATTGCCGGACCTCGGGGGCGTCGGGGTCTTCATCGGGGCGGGTACCGCTGACCAGATGATCCCCCAGGACCAGACCCGGCGCCTCGCGGAGATCCTCACCGAATCGGGCGCGAAGGTGGACCTCAGATGGAAGGACACCGGACACGGCCTCACCCGGGAAGAAGTAGAAGAGGCGAAGGAATGGCTCGCAGCCCGGTAACGGCCCGGAACGGTCATCCGAGCGGAAAGGTTGAACATGGATCAAAGAGTCAACGACACCCTCGACTTCTGGTTCGGGGATAGGGATGCTGCCTTCTACGGCAAGGCCCGCGAGGAGTGGTTCAAGAAGGATGACGCCTTCGACAAGGCGATAAGGTCACGGTTTGCGGGGCTTTACGAGGAAGCGGCTTCGGGGGAGCTGGACGACTGGCGGGAGGAGCCGGAGAGTTGTCTGGCTTTGATCGTCGTCCTCGACCAGTTCCCGCGCAACATGTTCCGGGACGACCCGAAGGCCTACGCCACCGACGATAAAGCCCTGAACCTGGCGAAATACACCCTCGCCGAGGGCCACGACCGCGCCCTGCCCGAGTTCCAGCGCGTCTTCATCTACATGCCGTACATGCACTCCGAGGATGTTCGGGATCAGGAGCGTTGCGTTACCCTCTTCGAGGCGCTGGGCGAAGATTATGCCTACAACCTCGAATTCGCCGTCGCCCACCGCGATGTCGTCGCACGCTTCGGGCGTTTCCCCCACCGCAACGGGATTCTCGGTCGCGAAAATACGCCGGAGGAGACCGAGTTCCTCGAAGAGCCCGGGTCTTCCTTCTAGCTCCGGACCGCCTCAGCGGGACGTAACGCTCAGAGAGGGCTCACCGTGTACGGCCTCGATCCTCCCGGAACCGCCGAGCGGGAACGTGAAGGTCGG
>JBPCNU010000097.1:0-9033 GCA_051000975.1 Rubrobacter sp. | reverse complement strand
ACAAGCCTGCGACTTTCGTGAACGTAGATTTCATCGGCCACTTCCCTCCCTACGGAATGCAACCCGGATGTCGCCGCCGGTCAGAAGCTGCATCGTCGAATTGTCCGGCAACCCTACCCACCAGAGTAACCTGACACCCTTTATCTGCGACTTTCAATATAACAGCTGTTATACTTGGAAAATGACTATCGATCAAAAAGAGAGTGAGCGGGGCTGGTTCGTGCTGGTCTACAAGCTGCCATCGGAGCCCAGCCGTTACCGGGCGAGCGTCTGGCGGAAGCTCAAAGCAGCCGGAGCGGTCTACCTGCAAAACGGGGTAGCGTCCTTGCCGGAGGACTCAGGTGGGGAGCGTACGATGCGGGGAGCGGTGCGGGAGATCCGGGAGTTCGGGGGTGCGGCGCATTTGTTTCGGAGTTCTTCGGTCGGGGACAGGGGGGATCTGGAGAAGATCTTCGACGAGGCGCGCGATTCCGAGTACGGCGAGGTTCTGGAGCGTTGCCGGGATTTTCACGCCGAGCTGGACAAGGAACGTCGTGCCGGGAATCTCACCTTCGCGGAGTTGGAGGAGAACGAGGAGGATCTCGCCAAGCTGGAGGCGTGGGTGGGCAAGATACGGGTTCGGGATCACTTCGGCGCGCCGCTCTTCGAGGAGGTCGAGGGGGAGCTGGCGGCATGTCGGGAAGACCTGCAGTCGTTCGCTGCAGCGGTGTACGAAGCAGCAGATCATGGCTCGGCGGGGTCATCGTGAGTTATCCGTTCTGGTGTAGGGTGGTGTAATCGAAGTGGAGATCAACTTCAAGAGTCTGAAACGGTGGGCAGCACGGCTCAAGTCCGAGACCTACGCTCTGTACTTTGCCTGCAAGGATCCGCGAGTGCCGTGGTACGCAAAGCTCGTCGCCGTCCTGGTGATCGGCCTCGCGTTTAGTCCCATAGACCTTATACCGGACTTCATACCCGTTCTCGGTTACCTCGACGACCTCATCGTCGTGCCACTGGGCGTGGCGCTGGTGATGAGGATGATCCCCGATGACGTACTCTCCGAGAGTCGGCGCAGAGCGCGGGAGATGATCGAGAGGGGCGAGACGCCCGTGAGCCGGACGGCCGCCGCCGTCATCGTTGTCCTTTGGCTCGCCCTGGCGGTGTTCGCCGCCCTCGTCGCGGTGCGGATGATCCGGGGTTGAACGACTCCGGAGACGGGCCGCGGGCGTCGGCGCCCCCTTCTTGGCTTTCCTCGGAGCCAACGCTTTCGTAACCGTCGTCGTGGCCGGGGAGTCCGCCAACTGCGATTCGGAAGACGCGAGGGTTTCCGGCGGTCGTCGCTACGCAGGATTCGAAAACTGCTTGCGGGACATCTTCGACGAGATCCTCTTTCCTCGCAGCGGCGCGTCGGCTGGACGGCGGTGGGTAAGATCTGATTGCCATGCCGAAAGATCGGGTGCGTAATGCCTGTTAAGTTCGTTGATGTCACAATTTGCCAACGGTCTCCACCCACCACGAGTAGCCGGTGAGGCTCCGCAGGAGGTCGGACTTCCGCCAATAGGGGACGAGCGCCTCCGTCAGTGCCTCTTGGATCGCCTCCACGCTCTTGACGAGCTTGTTGGAGAGTGTCCGCCGAAACTCTTAGACGGCTGCTGTGAAATAAATCAGATCAAAAGGTCGGCGAAGCCACGCAGCGGGCGACCGAGTCTCTCGTTCAGCACCTGTCCGGCGGTGTATGCGGCAACCTTGGCGGCTAGCCGGGTCAGCAGCCCACTCAAGCTCTTCGCCCTGTGGCGCTCCAGCCCGAAATAGTCCTTGAGTTGCCAGATCACGCCTTCGATGAGTTGGCGCTTACCCGCTGCCCACCTGCAGGCTTCTTCGCACCACGCCCGCCAAGCACTCCTCTGCGGGGTGGCGGCCACCAAAGCCTCGTGCGTTTCTAGCCAGTGTCGCTCCCATTTCACAGATGAGAAGCCCTTGTCGGCGAGGTATGCATCGTGAGCGTCGGCAGAGACAAGAAACTCACCTATGGGCCGCTCATCAGAACTGGCCTCAGCCAGGCCAAAGGCGAATATTACTCCTTCTGGGCTCACCGAGAGAGCCACCTTGAAACCGTAGATCCACTCGGTCTTCGAGGCGCAACGGCCGAAGGTCGCCTGTCCGGCAAACAGCCCCTTGCGGCAGGCTCGGACTCGCACGATGGCTGGAATTAGGGTCGTGTCCAGCACGTGGTAGACGCAGGATGGATCAGACAGTTCTCCCGCCAGATCCTTCTGGAGGACACGTAGCTCCGGCTCCAGGGTACGGATACGGCGGTTGAGCTGGCCGTGACTCAAGAGTTTCGGGAAGTACGTCCGCAGATGGGTGTCCGCGTACCTGTGGAAATCCCGCTCGCTCCTCCACCGCGGCCACTGAGAGAGTATGGCAAGCGTCAACACCTCACTATGTGAGAGCGACGGTGGACGGCCTGGCTTGCGTGGGGCCGGTTGGTACTTCTCGCCCCACCAATCGTCCACGAGCACGAACAGGGACACGAGCAGGGATTCGAGGTCCACACGCCACCGCCTTTCGCCGGCTTTCTTGTTGCGAGTCTGGTGGTGGCAGCGTTGAAGCCTAGCGGCGAGGCTGCGAACCGAACCACGCGGAACGCGAACAGAACATCCTGCTACCGAGCCTCTGCTAACCCGGCAATGTAGCTCGCAAGCTTCTCCGGTTGGTCCTCCGGGACGAATGCGCGCGAACCTTCCACGAACTCCAGACGGGCGTCCGGGAAGTCCTGTTGTAGGCGTTTAGCAAGCCGGGAGAGGAAAAAGAGGTCGTCCTTGCCCCACACGAGCAGCACCGGGCGCTCAAAGGCAGGAAAGCTCTTTGCCGCCTCCAGCGTATACCGATTGGAGATCGAAGCCATGAACCGTGTCGCGTCACTCCGTACCCCGGCGTCCCGGAGAAACGACGAGAAGTAGGCGTCCAGCGTCGCCTCGTCCATGCGGCGCTTGGTGAGAGTCCAGAGGAGCAGGCGCTGCGCGGAGCGGTACTTTAGCGCCCACGCGAGAAGGTCGGTGAACCTCTCTCCAAAGATTCGAGGACCGTAGTGAAAGGGACTTATGATCATTGTCAAGAAAGCTTCGTAGGCGTCGCAGTTGGTTAGCACCAAGCGCCCGATGCGCTCGGGATGCTGGGCAACGACGATCTGGCAGATGGCCCCGCCAGTGTCATTTCCCACTAACGTTACGTCCCGAAGATCCAGAGCCTCCATAAAGTCCGCAACTATTTGGGCTATCCCCTTTGGGCTAAGATCCGTCCCAGCTTCCATAGGAACGGCGTGGCCGCCGAGCGGGAGATCCGGCGCCACACACCGGAACCGCCCTGACAGACTCGAAACTACGTCCCTCCAAAGCGTCCTGTTTGCCAAAAGGCCATGAACGAAGAGAAGTGTCGGACCATCCCCCTGGTCACGATAGCGGATCACCCCCTGCTGGAGCCGAACCTCCGTGTGAAACCCCATAACCCCACTCGGGATCTCGGTGTCTTTGGACTCCATTATGCCACTCTCCTTTCTCTAGCCTACTGCCTGCATTGCCAATGTGAGTCCACCATACTCCTTTATTGACACTATGTAAATAAACGCAGCGTCAATAAAGTTGGTAGATTGTTCTTGTCAGGTGAAGACTCGAGATAAAGGAGGTCCACGGAGTTTGGGAGGTGAGAGGGCTCCTCGGAGGCGGCGCAGTCCGGAAGAAGCCGAGCGTGAGATCTTGTACGCTGCCGAAACATTCCTTCAGGATCGACCTTTCCGGGAACTTACCGTGGAGGAAGTGATGGCTCGCACCGGGCTCTCGCGGCCCGCTTTCTACGCTTACTTCCGCGACCGCTACGGGTTGGTCAGACGCATGCTGGAGCACGTGGGCTCTGAGCTCTTCGAGATAGACCGTGGCTGGCTGGAAGGTGTAGGCGAGAACTCACGCCCGGAGGTGCGGGCAACTCTGGAAGGGGGTACGGCATTTTTCGCCCGTCGCGGGCCATTGCTCCGGGCGGTAGCCGACGCCGCGACCGGGGATCCGGAGATCGAGTGTCTCTACAGATTCGGGCTCATCGAGCGCTTCGCGGAAGCTGTTACGGAGAGGATAAGGAAGGGTCAAGCAGAAGGGGAGATGAGTCCGGCACTAGAGGCAGGAGCCGTAGGGCTGGCTCTGGTATTGATGACCGAGCGCTACCTACTCGATACCGTCTCGCGCGACCCGGAGATAGACTTTGAACCTGTAGTTGAGGCACTAACTACCATCTGGGAGAGGACTCTCTACGAATCCGATTGACACATTCATGTCTACTGGCTCGGAGAGGACGTCGAATTTCACACCAGCGGTCTTAGAGACCAGCCTGCATCTTCTGGAGCATCTGCCACAGGTGCAGTTGCACATCTTCGGGCAGTGCAGTCACTGGACCATGATCGAATACAAAAACGCCTTCAACGAACTCCTCCTCGACTTCTTCGGAGGCACGCTCAATGGCTAGCGTTGACCTTGACGCGCTCGCCCGTCGTCTCGACGATGCCTGAGAGGGACGCGACCCGGTCGCCCCGCTCACCGAGAGCGACGGCCTCGCCGTCGGGGATGCATACACCGTTCAGATGAAGTGGACCGAGATGCGGCTCGCGAACGGCGAGGTCATCAGCGGGCGGAAGATAGGCCTCACGAGCGTGGCCATGCAGAAAATGATGAACGTCGCCGAGCCGGACTATGGCACGCTCTGGTCGTCGCGCTACTACGCCGCCGACTCCTCCGGCCGGGCGGAAGTCTTCGCAGATACCTTCATCGCCCCGCGCGTCGAGGGCGAGCTCGCCTTCCTGATAGCCGAGCCGCTGTCCGGCCCCGACGTAACCGCCGAACAGGTCATCGCCGCGACGGAGGCGATAGCGGTCTCCGTCGAGATCGTAGACAGCCGGGTAAAGGACTGGAGGATCACGCTCGCAGACACCACCGCCGATAACTTCTCCTACGGCGGCTACACGCTCGGCCCCTGGGACAAGGCCCTCAAGGACACCGACCTCCGTACCCTCGGCACGATCGTCTTTAAAAACGACGAGCCCGCCATCGAGGCCGTCGGAGCGGCGGCCCTCGGCAACCCCGCAAATGCCGTAGCCTGGCTCGCCCAGAAGCTCCACTCCTTCGACGTCGGCCTGAACCCCGGCGATGTCGTTCTCCGGCTCGCTCGGCGGCGCGATAGCCGCGAAACAGGGCGATACCTTCACCGTCGAGGTCTACGGACAACCGCCCCTGACGGTGGATTTCGTATAGCGACCTTCTTCGAATACCTCAGGCGATTAGTGAGTAGAGAACTACCAGCTACTCACTAATCGCCGTCCTATCCCTGCTTCTAATATTTGCTTCTCAGCCCCACTTCGCATACAGTTCGCCCGGTCCCCGGAAAGAGATGTTCGAGTTGAAGGTGAGACTCTGGTCCTCCGGCGCGAGGCGCAGGTCCGGGAGACGTTCGGTTAGCTGCTGTAGTGCGATCTTCATTTCGAGCCGCGCGAGTGGTGCGCCGAGGCAGAAGTGAACGCCCTGGCTGAATGAGAGGTGCTTCTTCGCGTTCTTCGTGCGAACGTCGAAGGCGTCCGGGTTCTCGAAGACGGCCCCGTCTCGGTTCGCAGAGCCCAGCAGCACGAGGATGCGCTCTCCTGCCGGTATCTCGACCCCCGCTATCTCTACCGGCTTCTTCGTGAGCCGCCGCCATGCCACCACCGACGTATCGTGCCTCAAGACTTCCTCCACAGCATTTTCGATGAGCGAAGGGTCATCGCGCAATTCCTCGCAGACGCCGGGATGGGTCAGAATCTGTCTCAATGCGTTGCTTATCAAGCTCGTCGTCGTCTCGTGGCCGGCGAAGGAGAGGCTGTAGCAGATGGAGGTTATTTCCTGCAGAGTAAGGTCTTCGTCTCCCCCCCTATCCTGCAGAGGTCGCTCGTGTAGTCGTCGGTGAGGTTGCCCTCCTTCGCCCGAACAAAGTCCTCGATGTACTGGAAGAGCGCGCCCATCCTCTCGATGGCCGGGGTCTGTTCCTCGGGGGGCGGCCTGCCGAAGGAGATCTTCAGCCTGTCGTAGCACCAGCTTTTCAGCTTCTCGGTGTCTTTTTCGGGGAAGCCGATGAACGAGAACATCACCTGTGCCGGGAGCGGGAAGGCGAACTGCCGCACCATCTCGGCCCCGCCGTCCGCCTCGAAGTCGTCTATGAGCCTCGAGGTCAGCTCTTCGATTCTCGGCTCCAACACCTTTACCCGCCGCGCCGAGAACGCTTTCGAGGCCAGAGAGCGCGTCCGGCGGTGTGCGGGTGGATCCGCGGTAGAGGTCGTGGGGAGACTACCCGAACGCCGCTCTTGAGGGCGTCCAGAGCCTCCGGTTCGAGCCTGCTTATCGGCTCCTGCACCCGGGCGTTGGAGTAAGCGTCGGGGTCGGTGACTATCTTCTGTACGTCTCTGTAGCGGCTGACGACCCAGAAGTCTATCTTCGGCGCGTAGAAGACGGGCGACTCCCTCCGAAACCTCGCGTAGTAACGATACGGGTCGGCGAGGTAATCTTCGGCCAGCGGGTCGAAGCCCTCGTCAACGGGCCGATTTTTCGTCCCGGTCATCGGTCAGGCTCGCTCTCCGGCGGCCAGGTTGTCGAGGTTCTTCGCGAGTTCTTCCGGGGCGGAGAGGAACGGTGAGTGGCTCGTCTCCATCGTGAGAACCTCCACTTTTCCGGCGGCGGACTGCATCATCCGCTGGGTCTCTATGGTTATAGCCCGGTCGTTCGTGCACTCGATGTAAGCTTTCGGGACCCCCTGCGAGGTCTCCGTAACCCTGACGGGCGTCGCAAACGGGGCAGCGGCCTGCCACACGAGGTTCTCCCTCGCATGCGCAATGTCCTTTTCCGAACAGTCCGCGTAAAACGCCTCTTTCAGCATGCTGTCCTTCACCTTCGCCGCTGACTGATCCCCGGTGAACTCCAGGTTCGGGATGACGAGGCCCTTGTCCGGCCCGGCGACGTCGAGCAGGGTCTGACCGTCCTGCAAGAGGAACGCCGTGAGGTAGACGAGCTTCGATATCCTCTGCGGCCTCACCTCTGCGGCCTCGGTTATGGGAAGCCCTCCCATGGAATGCCCGACTAGTATGGAGCTCTCCTCTGAAGCGTCCAGCGCCTCCACGAGGCGGTCGGTGTACGCCTGGAGTGAGACCTCGTTCGTATCCGTCGCATCGTCGCCGTGACCCGGAAGGTCGAAGGTCACGACATCGTGTCCGGCTTCTTCGAGAAGCGGCACGATCTTATCCCAGCACCACGCACCATGCCAGGCCCCATGAACCAGTATGATCCTGCTCATCCGAGTCCCCTTTTCCGTTTGACCATCTGGACAGGAATACAGGGGTTCAAGTTACCATCGTTGAAACTCCGCCGCCACAAGCCGCGACTTCCGGCGGTGGCGACGGGACGAGGGGAGTCGCTCTACGCGCTCTTCGCTATGGAGTCGAGGTTGCCTGCGAGTTCTTCGTGGTGAGTGATGAAGTACGAGCAGTGCGAGGTATCCATCGAGACGACGGGATCGCACGGGAAGTCCGACTGCATCTTGCGCTGGAGGTCCAGGCTCGCGGCGTGGTCGTTTGTGCTTTCGATGTACGCCCTCGGAACGCGTCCGAAGTTGCCTTCCGTTACCGAGATGGGCGTCGCAAACGGGGCGAGGGTCTGCGGGGTGAGCCTGCCTTCGACCTGCGCCACTTCGCTATCGGTGCAGTCGTTGTAGAGGACTTCCTTGAGCGCGCCCTGCTTGATGGAGGCGTAACCCTCCTCCTCGTTCATCTCCAGGTTCGGGAGAATCTTCGAGCCCGTGTCGGTCTGGGTCGTGCCGATCAAGGTCCCGCCATCTTCGAGCAGGAACGCCGAGAGATAGACGAGCTTCGCTACCTTCTCCGGGCGAGCTTCGGCGGCCTGGGAGATTATGACGCCCGCCATGCTGTGGCCAACCAGAACGACCGGTTCCTCGCTCGCGTCCAGGGCTTCGATCACCCGCTCGACGTAAGATTGCATCGTAACCTGCCCGGCGGGCGTCGGGTCTTCGCCGTAACCCGGAAGGTCGAAGGCGTCCGTCTCGTGACCGGCCTCTTCGAGTATAGGAGCGACTTTCTCCCAGGCCCAGCCGCCGTGCCACGCGCCATGAACCAGTACGAACTTGCTCATTCGAAAATCCCTTCTCAGAATTTCAACGGAAATATTCGGGAAATAAGATCCCTGCGACAGAAATTCCCTCTCCCGCCTCCCCCAAACTGGATACGCTTTCCGGTAACATGCCGTAGCCGACCAGAGAAGGGATGACGGATGAGAGCGGGCGACGCAGCGGTCGAAGTCCTGGCGCAGGCAGGCGTGAAGCGGTTCTACACCGTTCCCGGTGAGAGCTTCCTCGAAGTGCTGGACGCCGTGGAGTACCGGGCTGATCTCACCCTCGTCTCGACCCGCCACGAGTCCGGCGCCTCGTTTATGGCCGAGGCCGACACGAAGCTGACGGGCCTCCCGGCGGTCGCGATGGCCACGCGAGGCGTGGGCGCATCGAACCTCGCCATCGGCGTTCACACCGCGAGGCAGGACTCGACCCCGATGGTCGTCCTGCTCGGTCAGGTCGAGACGCCGTTTATCGGTCGCGAGGCGTTTCAGGAAGTCATCCTGCCGGACTTCTACCGCGAGATAACCAAGTGGGCGGCGACCGTCCACAACCCCGAACGTCTCCCGGAGATGATTGAGAAAGCCCTGCACATCGCAACCTCCGGCAGGCCCGGACCCGTCATGCTCGCCCTGCCCGCCGACATCCTCGGCGTAGACGTAGACTCGCCGCCACCAAGCGGAGAAGCCTCGCCGCCGCGACCACGCCCCTCCGACCTTGAGGTGCGCGACGTACTCGCAAAGCTCTCTGCTGCGAGGCGTCCCGTCGCCATCGTCGGGGAGCTCGCGAGGGGTGAGGAGGGGAGGCTCGTCGCGTTCGCGGAGCGATTCGGGGTCGGGGTGTATGCCGCGTTTCGCAGGCAGGACCGCT
>JBPCNU010000096.1:0-6894 GCA_051000975.1 Rubrobacter sp. | reverse complement strand
GGATGGGGTGCTCCGGGCTCGTCGAAACGCTGGACTTCAGATACAGATCGAGGTCGTCGTCGTTGTAGACGATCTCCATCCGCCGCCCCCCGAGTACGTAGGACGGCCTCACTACGACCGGGTAGTTCAGCTTCTTCGCTACCTCCCGCGCCTCATCGGCGTTCGTCGCCGTGCCGTAGCGCGGGTGCGGAATGCCGAGGTCAGTCAGGAGTTTCCCGAAGCGTGAGCGGTCTTCGGCGAGGTCTATCGCGTCCGGAGAGGTACCGAGAATACGGACCCCGGCCTTCTCCAGCTCGCAGGCGAGCCTCAGCGGACTCTGGCCCCCGAACTGGAGGATCACGCCTCTGGGCTTCTCACGCCGGACAACCTCCAGCACGTGCTCCGCCGACAGAGGCTCGAAGTAGAGGCGGGTCGAGGTGTCATAGTCCGTCGAGACCGTCTCCGTGTTGGAGTTGACCATCACCGCGTCCATCCCGGCCTCGATGAGCGCGTAGCTCGCGTGGACGCAGGCGTAGTCGAACTCGATGCCCTGCCCAATGCGGTTCGGGCCGCTCCCGAGAACGACGACCGACTGGTTCTCGCCGCGCTCCACCTCGTCCTCGACCTCGTAGGTTGAGTAGTAGTACGGCGTTCGGGCGGGGAACTCCCCGGCGCAAGTATCCACGCTCTTGTAGGTCGGGTAGATGCCGAGCGCCTGCCGCACGCCGCGTACGATCTCGGTCGAGGAGCCGGACGCGGAAGCGAGGGCTTCGTCGGTCAGGCCGATCTTCTTGAGCTCCCGGATCTCCTCCGCCCCGAGCGTCTCCCCGACCGACCCCTCAGCCGCAACTATCCGGGCTATCGAGGCGATGAAGAACGGGTCTATGCTCGTGCGATGATGAATCTCCGGTATGTCCATCCCGGCCCTGAGAGCGTCGAAGACCGCGAAGATCCTGTACGGGCTCGGCTCATCCAGCCTCGGCTCGATGTCCGCACCATCAACTTCCAGTGAAGCTATAGCCTTCAGCAGGCTCTCGGTGAAGGTCCGACCTATAGCCATCACCTCACCTACAGAGTGCATCCTGGTCGTGAGGCGGGCGTGGGTTCCGGGGAACTTCTCGAAGGCGAAGCGGGGTATTTTCGTAACGATGTAGTCGAGGGCCGGCTCAAAGGAGGCCGGGGTCGCCTCGGTGATGTCGTTCGGGATCTCATCGAGCGAGTAGCCGACGGCGAGCTTGGCCGCGATCTTGGCTATCGGGAAGCCGGTTGCCTTGCTCGCGAGCGCGGAGCTTCGACTGACGCGGGGGTTCATCTCGATGACGTAGAAGTCGTCGGATTCCGGGTCGACGGCGTACTGGATGTTCGAGCCGCCGGTCGAGACCCCGATCTCACGTATCACGTCTATCGAGGCCGAGCGAAGGGTCTGATACTGCCGGTCCGAGAGCGTCTGGGCCGGGGCGACGGTTATGGAGTCGCCGGTGTGGACGCCCATCGCGTCCACGTTCTCGATGGAGCAGACGATCACGACATTGTCCTTGAGATCGCGCATGACCTCCAGCTCGAACTCCTTCCACCCGGCGACGCTCTTCTCGACGAGAACCTGCCCGACGGGGCTCGCGTCGAGGCCGTCCTCTACCGAACGCCGGAGGTCCGACCAGCCGTCCGCGACCGAACCGCCCTTCCCACCGAGGGTGAAGCTCGGGCGGATGATGAGCGGGAAGCCGATCTCCTGCGCAAGCTCCTCGGCTTCCTCGTAGCGTTTCACCGTGCGGCTCTCGGGGACTTTCAGGCCGATGCGATCCATCGCATCGTGGAAGAGCTGGCGGTCCTCGGCCATATGGATCGAAGCAATAGAAGCGCCGAGAAGCTCCACGTCGTATTTTTCGAGGACGCCCGCCTCGTCGAGTTCTATGGCGAGGTTCAGGGCCGTCTGGCCGCCGAGGGTCGGCAGGAGCGCGTCCGGCGACTCCTTGCGGATGATCTCGGCCACCGCCTCGACCGTGAGCGGCTCGACGTAGGTAACGTCCGCGACCTCCGGGTCGGTCATGATCGTCGCCGGGTTCGAGTTTACGAGGACGACCCGGTAGCCTTCTTCCCTGAGCGCCCGGCACGCCTGCGTCCCGGAGTAGTCGAACTCTGCGGCCTGTCCGATGACGATGGGGCCGCTCCCGATGATGAGGACGGTGTGGATATCGTCCCGGCGCGGCACTAGACACCCGCCTTTCTATCGGTCTTTGCGCCTGCTGAGATCACGTCCACGAAGTCGTCGAAGAGGTAGGCGGAGTCGCGCGGTCCGGGGCTCGACTCGGGATGATACTGGACGCTCCACGCCTTGAGTCCCGCGTCTTTTATGCCCTCGACCGTCCCGTCGTAGAGGTTCTTGTGCGTCAGTTCCACGCCGTCTGGCAACGAATCCTCGTAAATGGAGAAGCCGTGGTTCTGGGACGTTATCTCGATGCGCCCGGTCTCCAGGTTCCTCACGGGATGGTTCGCCCCGTGATGGCCGAACGGCATCTTGTACGTCTCGCACTCCAGGGCGAGGCCGAGGAGTTGATGCCCGAGGCAGATTCCGAAGACCGGCACCTCCCCCAACACCGGCTTCAGCACCTCGACCGCCCGGTTCAGGGCCGCCGGGTCGCCGGGGCCGTTCGACAGGAAGACGCCGTCCGGCTCGGTCGCAAGTATTTCTTCGGTGGTGGTCGAGCCGGGCATCGCCATGACGGACGCGCCGCGCTTGCGAAGCTCCCGGTAGATGGAAGACTTGACCCCGTAGTCGAGGGCGGTTATGCGACAGCGTTCCTCGCCTATCGCTTCGAGGAGCGTCGGCTCTGAGAACTGGCTGCTCGTCGAGGCGAGGTCGAGGCCGACCATCGCCGGGTGGAGGTTCGCCTTCTTCTTGAGCTCACTCCGGTCGTCCTCCACCGTCGAGATGACGCCGCGCATCGCGCCCCGGTCCCGAAGATGCCTCGTCAGGGCGCGGGTGTCTACGCCCTCAATGCCCATGACCCCGGCCTCGTTCAGAAGCTCAGCGAGCGAACGTTCGGAGGCCCAGTTGCTGTGGTGCGACGTGTACTCCCGGACAACGACGGCGGCGGCCTGAACCTTCCCGGACTCGCCCTCTCCGGCGATAACGCCGTAGTTGCCGATAAGCGGGTAGGTAAAGAGGACAATCTGACCCCTGTAGGAAGGGTCCGTCAGCGTCTCCTGATATCCGACCATGCTCGTCGTGAAGACGACCTCCCCGGAGACCTCGCCAGCTTCGCTACCGGCGAAGCTCCAGCCCTCGAAGGATGCCCCGTCCTCAAGGACAAGCAACGCCCTGCTACGCCCGTACTCCAAGTTCGACTCCCGAAATATCGCTAGTGTGATGAACAAACTCCCCGCCAACTATAGTCCCTGCTACCCGACCCGTCAGCCTCCGACCCTTGTAAGGCGAGTTCTCGCTCTTGCTCCTGAGCGTCTCACGCCCGACGAGCCACTCAGAGGCGAGGTCCACGAGCGCGATGTCCGCCGCGCTCCCAACGGCGAGGCTCCCGCCCTCACCGACCCAGCGGCCCGGCGCGCAACTCATCGCCTCCACGAGACGCGGCAGCGGGAGCTTCCCGCCTAGGACGAGCTCCGTGTAAATAGCTGTGAACGCCGTCTCGTGGCCGAGGAAACCGGGATTCGCCTCCTGAAGCGGCAGGTCCTTCTCGTGAGAGGCGTGGGGGGCGTGATCCGTCGCGACGAAATCGAACGTCCCGTCCGAGAGCGCGGCCCTCACGGCCTCCATGGCCCTGTCCGGCCTGAGAGGAGGGTTGACCCGGTACATACCTTCGAGCGTCGCCACCAGCTCGTCCGTGAGCGTCAGGTGGTGCGGCGTGGTATCCGCCGTTATATCCGCCATGCCGAGACGCTTGAAGAACCCGACGAGCGCGGCGGACATGCCGGTCGAGACGTGGGTGATGTGGACCTTCGCGCCAGTCTCGGCGGCGAGGATCAGCCCGGCGGCGGTCGCCACGTCCTCCGCGCTCGCGGGGGTTCCGGGCAGCCCCGTCAGGGCCGAGTGCTTACCCTCGTGGACCACGCCCGTCGCCAGGGTGTGATCCTCGCAGTGCAGGATCACGGGCAGACCCGCCGACCTCGCATACAGCATCCCGCTCCGAAGCACGCTCGCCCGCTGCGTCCCGAGCCCGTCGTCCGAGACGCAGAACGCCCCGGCCTCCTTCAGGAGTTTCATCTCTGTCAACCGCTCCCCGGAGAGCCCGACGTGCAGCGCCGCCGACACGTAGGCCCGCACCCGCGACTCACGCTCCACCCGCCGCACGAGCCCCTCTACGACGACGGGTTTATCCACTACGGGGTCCGTGTTCGGCATCATCACCACGCCCGTGAAGCCGCCCGCCGCCGCCGCCGCCGAGCCGGACTCGATGTCCTCGCGGTGCTCCTGCCCCGGCGAACGCCAGTGGGCGTGTACGTCCACGAAGCCGGGAAAGAGGTGCAATCCCGCGGCGTCTACCGTACGACCGCCGGAGAGACCCTTGCCAACCTCCGCTATGCGCCCGCCGGAGATGCGCACGTCCATCACCCTGTCGAGGCTGGTTGACGGGTCGAGGACGTGGGCGTTCTTTATCACGAACTCCGCGCGCGAACCGCTGCGGGTCGTCGGGGCGTGCGGTCCGGCCTCCATCACGCGGTCACGCTCTCCACGGCCCCGGTCGCGAGGGCGAGGATGGCGGAGCGGACGTGCACCCCGGCGGCGACCTGACTCTTTACCAGGGATGATTCGTCTACCACCACGTCTCCAGCTATCTCGACGCCCCGGTTCACCGGGCCGGGGTGCATGACGAGGAGATCACCCCCGAGCTTCAGGTGCCGCCGCTGCACGCCGTAGTACCGCGAGTACTCCGCGACCGACGGGACCATCGCGCCCGTCATCCGCTCGTTCTGAAGGCGCAGCATGTAGAGGGTCTCCGCCCCCCAGTCGAGCGCCTCGTCCACCGAATCTAGGACCGGAACGCCCCATGCGTCGGCCTCTGCGGGCAGGAGCGTCGCCGGGCCCGCGATAGCGACCTCTACCCCGGCAGCCCCAAACGCCGGGATGACGCTCCTCGCGACGCGGCTGTGCAGGATATCCCCGACGATGGCGACCTTCGAGCCGCAGAGTTCGTCGAAGCCGCCGCGTGCTTCAGAGAGCGCGTACAGGTCGAGCAGGGCCTGTGTCGGGTGCTGGCCGCAGCCGTCTCCCGCGTTGATGACCGCCGCGCCCGTGTGGCGGGTCGCGAGCTGCGCCGCGCCGACCGCGGAGTGCCTGAGCACCATCGCGTCCGCGCCGAGGGCGTCGAGGGTCTCGACCGTATCCGCGAGCGACTCGCCCTTCGAAATAGACGAGCCTTTCTCGCTCAGGGAGATCACGAACGCCCCGTTCCGCCTCGCCGCGAGCTCGAACGAGACCGCCGTCCGCGTCGAGGACTCGAAGAAGGCGAGGCAGACGGTCTTTCCGGCTAGCACCCCGTTTCCACCCTCGAATCTGCCCTGCGCGAAGTCCTGTGCCGTCTCGATGATCTCGCGCAGTTCCTCGCGGTCCATCCCCTCGACCGTCAGTAAGTCCTGCACGCTTCTCTCGCTCCTAGCGTCCAACGATGATCACCCCATCCTCCCCGTCCGTCTCCGTAAGGCTCACCACGACCCGTTCGTCCATCGCGGTCGGGGCGTTCTTGCCGACGTGATCCGCTCGTATCGGCAGCTCCCGGTGTCCCCGGTCAACGAGGATGGCGAGCCGCACCGCCGCCGGGCGACCAAGCTCCGAGAGAGCGTCCATCGCGGCCCGCGCCGTCCGGCCCGTATAGAAAACATCGTCCACGAGAACGACGGTCTTCCCGGTAATACCGAACGGGACGTGACTCTCCCCAACATCCGGCTCGTCCGGGGCGGCGAAATTCGCATCGAGATCGTCGCGGTGCAGGGTGATGTCGAGCGATCCTATCGGGGCTTCAATGCCTTCGAAGGAGCGCAGGTTCGCGGCTATTCGCCTCGCGAGCGGGACGCCACGCGTCAGGACACCGACGAGGACAAGGTCTTCGAGAGCATTCGAGTTTCGTTCGAGTATTTCGTGGGATATGCGCCGCAGGGAGCGGCTGATGTCTTCATCCGAGAGTAGGACGGAGCGTACTCGCTCCTCGGTCCCGACCCGGCTCAATCCAGCGTGATCCACGCCGTTTTCCTCCTTCGCGTCTCGCGGGACGCCGTTAAAGGTGGTTTCCGGTTCTTATTTAGCTAGCAGGGAAGCTAACAGACGTACCCTCCCTATTCAAGCGACCGGGGCCGCTACACGTCCTCAGAGTCGAAGCCGAGCTTGCGGGCCTCCAGCGCGAGGTCTTCCGGCACGGACGCTTCGAAGGACATACTTTCATCCGACGCCGGATGGATGAACTCCAGTTTCTCGGCGTGGAGCCAGAGTCGTTCTGTGGGAACTGCTGTTCCGTAGAGCGGGTCTGCGTGGACGGGAAACTTTATAGCGGAGAGGTGGACCCGGATCTGATGCGTCCGGCCCGTCTCTAGTCGGACTCGCAACATCGTGTGCCTTCGGGACTCCGCGAGAGTCTCGAAGTGTGTAACGGCGTGCTTTCCGATGCCGGCGGCCATCAGCGTCGGGTTCTCCGGGTCACGTCCGACCGGGGAATCTATCGTGCCGGTCACGGGCAGCCCGATGCCCTCGACGACGGTTCGGTACGTTCGCCCGACCTCGCGCCGCGAGAGCATCCCGACGAGTCTCTCGTAGGATTCCTGGTTTTTCGCCACCATCATCAGGCCGGAAGTGTCCCGGTCGAGGCGGTGGACGACGCCGGGTCTGATCGGGTCGTCTCCGCCCAAGATACCCCGGTCGAGGAGCGCGTTCACGAGCGTCCCGGAGGAATTCCCGGCCCCGGGGTGGAC
>JBPCNU010000095.1:0-4805 GCA_051000975.1 Rubrobacter sp. | reverse complement strand
GGTAACGGTGCGTAACCATGCGTCCGACGTCGACCCGACCGGCTTCGATGAGTCGTATGGCCTTCTCGAAGTCGCGGCGGCGGGAGTTGGAGGTCCCGGTGAGGACGAGCTCTTTGTAGTGGATCTGATTCGCCTCCACCTCGGCCCAGCCCGCCCCGGAGAGCCCGGCGAAGACGTTGACCCTTCCTGCGGGGCGCGTGAGGCGGATGGCGTCGTTGACGAGCGAGGGGATACCGATGCACACGACCGACACGTCCGCCCCCTCGCCGCCCGTGAGTTCCTCGACGTTCGCCGTGAGCTTGTCTGGCGAGACGGCTCGCGTCGCCCCGAACAGGAGCGCGGCCTTCCGGCGCTCTTCGGACGGCTCACTGACTATGACGTTCTCGGCCCCGGCGAGCATGGAGAGCTGGAGGTGGAACAGACCGATAGGCCCGGCCCCGAGGATGACGACGTTGTCGCCCATCTTCGTGCCGGACTTCTCGTGGCCGTTGATGCAGCAGGCGAGTGGCTCGGCGAGAGCGAGCTGCTCGAAGGGTACCCGGGCGTCGGCGGCGAAGACGCACCCCGCCCGGACGGCCTCCCTCGGGACGCGGACGTACTCGGAGAGACCGCCGGGTATGTCGTAGCCGAGGATACGAATATTCGGGCAGAGGTTTTCGAGGTCGCGCCTGCACGCCCGGCACCGACCGCATGGCACCTGTGGCGCGACTACGACCGTCTCCCCCACCTCGCGGCCCGAAACGCCCGCCCCGACCTCAACGACGCGTCCCGAAAGCTCGTGGCCAAGGACGCCGGGGACCACCACGCCCTTTGTCTTCTCGCCCTTGAGTATACGAACGTCCGTCCCGCAGATAGTGTTCGCCCCGACCCGAACGATGATCTCACCCTCACCCGCCGAAGGACGCTCGACCTCCTCGATGCCAACCTCGTTCGGACCCCGAAAGACCGCTGCGATCATGCCCCACCCCTTCTCTCCCCTATCTTGCTCTGTTTCCCGTGCTACCTCATGCTTCACGTAATGATGTAAGGATAGGGGATATCGGTTGCGGCCGTCCGGGTCGGCTATGTATGTTTCGCCTGTTCCTCCCGCTCGTTTCGGGAGGCGAGGCGGCGTTCTGCGCGGCTCACGGCGCGGTCGTAATTCAGGCGGAGGAGGGAGATCACGTCCTCCGCATCGGCCTCGTCGCCCATCCCGCGCCTTACCCAGCCCGAATCCGGCAGCGGTGGATGCACCGAGGCCCGTCCCTCTTCTATCAGCCCGTCGCGGACTTTCTTAGGGAGGGGCAAATCAGCGAAGCCGCTACCGTGCAGATGCCCCAGTTCGATCTTTCCGTAGCTGAACTGCAACCCGCCCCGCCCCGTATCCCCGGTCGTTACCCCCGGCCAGCCCGTAACCTCGCGCTCGATCCTCCAAGACAACCCTTCGCTCATGACGCTCCTTCTTCGCCCGCCCGTGCCGGAGCCACCGTCCGGCTTGTCCGGGATCATGCTAACCCTTAAAGTACACTTGAAGTCAAGGAGATTTTTCCGGATCGGCTCGGAGGCGGGATGAACGGTGTCGGGGTAGGCGTGTACATGACCATCGGGGAGCTTTCGGGGCGCACGGGGGTTGCGGCCTCGGCCCTGCGGTTCTACGAGGAGCGGGGGCTGTTGCTTTCGGAGCGCAACGAAGCCGGGCATCGGCGGTACCCGAGGCACGTGGCCCGGCGGGTTGCCTTCATCGTCTTCGCTCAGAAGGTCGGGTTGACGCTCGGTGAGATCCGGACCGAGCTCGACAAGCTCCCGACGGACCGGGTTCCGGGCAGCGACGACTGGGACCGGCTGACCCGCATGTGGAGCGAGCGCATAGACGAGAGGATCTCCGAACTAAAGCGGCTCAGGCTCGGCCTGACGGACTGTATAGGCTGCGGATGCCTCTCGCTCGAACGATGCGCCGTCCTTAACCCGAAAGACCGTGCCGGTGGCTACGGCCCCGGTCCCAGATACTGGCTCGGCGACAGGAAGCCCGAAGACCGGGAGCAGCCGGCATCCCTCTAGAAAAGGAAACCGCTCGGCAAAAGCAAGCGACCCGGTGAGGCGAGCGGAGGACGACGACCTCCATTCGCCTTCGGACCGGCTGTCATCGTGTTCGCCGTCAGGGACGTTCGACGCCCTCCATCGAGCGCTCGAAGTCCTCGGCGTGGTCGGGATGCCAGCGGGAGAGGGCGGGCCGGTTCTCTATGAGGTCATCGGAGGCCCACCGGACGCGCCGTTCGTCCATCTCGCGCGTCACCGAGCCGTCGGGGCAGAGGATATAGAAGTTCCCCGCTTCGAGGTTTTCGAGGAGGAACGCTGCTACCTGATCCGGGGACCATGCACCGTCCGGTTTATCGGCGTTCTCGAAGTCCGGGGTGTTTATCCCGGTGAAGGTCCAGCCGGGGATAAGCAGATGAGCGCTGACCTTGCAGCCGTCTATCTGGCGCAGTTCGTAGGCGAGTTGCTCGGTCAGGACCTTGATCGCGGCCTTCGACGCGGAGTAGGCGACGTTGCCGGGCGGGGTCGTGATCCCCTCCTTCGACCCGAGGTTGACGATAGCCGCCGGGGTGCCCTGATGGATCATCCGCTCCGTGAACGCCTGCACGCCGTGGGCTATGCCCCAGAAGTTCACCCCGATAACGCGCCCCCACTTCTCCGGGCCGTCCCACGGCTTCATCTTCTCGCCGCTGATCCCGGCGTTGTTCATCAGCAGGGCGACCTCCTCGAACGCCTCGTAGGCCACGTCCCGGAGCCGCTCGACCTGCTCAAAGTCCGATACGTCCACGACTTCGGTTCGGAGGTTTCCGACCCCCGATAGGAGCGGCGTGAGTTCTTCCCGCGCCCGCTTGAGAGCCTGCTCGTCCGCGTCGGCGAGGCAGAGTTTCATGCCGAGCCCGGCGAGGCGTTTCGCGGTGGCGAGGCCTATTCCATTCGCCCCGCCCGTGATGACTGCGGCCCGGCCTCTGAGTTCCTCCGGTGAGATAGATTCTCTGGGTTCTTCGCTCATAGGTTCCCACGCTCCGTTTCTGTCGGTTTCGATTCTTCCGGCACACGCAACATCGTAAACCGACTCGATCCGGGCTGCCGGTTGTCCTCTATCCCCCGAGGTGCTGATGGACGAACTGCACGGCCATCGAACCCTCCCCGACCGCAGAGGCGACCCTCTTCACCGAGCCGGACCTCACATCCCCGGCGGCGAAGACACCGGGGAGGCTCGTTTCCAGCAGGAACGGTGCGCGGGAGATGCCGGACCAGAGCTCCGGCGACGCGGATATCTCGTCTCCGGTCCTGACGAAACCGCGCTCGTCGAGCTCCAGGGTCCCGGAGAGCCAGCCCGTGTTCGCGTCGGCCCCGATAAAGACGAAGAGGGCGCGCACCGGATGGCTCGTCCGCTCGCCCGTCTTCCGGTTCTCGGTGACGACGGCGTCCATCCGCCCGTCTCCATGCAGCTCTCTGACCTCCGAGTCGGCGAGGAGGTGTACGTTCTCCATCCGGGCAATGCGGTCTATCAGGTAACGGGACATGCTTCGGGCGAGGTTGGGGCCGCGAATGATCATATAGACCTTGCTCGCCCGGCTAGAGAGGAATATAGCGGCCTGTCCGGCCGAGTTGCCACCCCCGATAACTGCGACCTCATCCCCGGCGCACATCCTCGCCTCGACCTCGGTGGCGGCGTAGTAGACGCTCGTCCCCTCGAACTCCGAGAGGCGCGGTACGTCGAGCCTCCGGTAGCGCGCCCCGGTCGCTACGATCACGGCCCGCGTCGCAACCTCCGCGCCGTCGGAGAGGACCACCCTGTATCCCCCTCCGTCCACTTCGAGGCCCTCGACCTGCCTCGGTCCCGGAAACCTCGCCCCGAACTTATCCGCCTGGATCATCGCCCGGTTCGCCAGGTCCGACCCAGAAAGTCCCGCCGGGAAGCCGAGGTAGTTCTCTATCCTCGACGATGTCGCGGCCTGACCACCGAGGGCGACGGCGTCCAGGGTCAGGGTGGACAATCCCTCCGAAGCGCCATAGACCGAGGCCGCAAGGCCCGCAGGTCCGGCCCCCACCACCACGAGGTCGTTCAGGTCCCCCGCCACGACCTTCGAGCCGAGGCCCAGGGCGCGGGTCAGCTCGGCGGTGGAAGGGTTCTTGAGGTTCTGGACCCCGGCCAGAATGACGACCGGGGTATCGGTCGGTGCGAGGCCGAACTCCTGAAGAAGGGTCTCGGCGCCCGCGTCGTCTTCCAGCGAGATAAGGTCATGCGGGACCCGGTTCCTGACCGCGAAGTCCCGTATCCGGCGCGTGTCTTCCGAGTAGCGGCTCCCGACGATCTTCATCCCCGCCCCGCTCCCGAGCAGGATGGCCCGCCTCAGCAGAAAGGTCGTGAGGATCAGATCACTAAGCCCCGCGTCCTCGGCGACGACCTCCTTCAGCTTTGCGAGCGGGACGGCGAGTACCTCCCCGGCCTCGCGCATGATGGCCGTCAGGTAGACGCTCTGCCCGGTGAACATGTTCAGTTCCCCGAGGAATCGCCGCTCGCCGTGGACCGCGATGGTTCGACTCTCGCCCCGGAAGTTCTCCACTATGCCGGCCTCGCCAGAGAGGAGCACGAAGAAATCGTAGTCCCGGTCACCCTCCCGGAAGAGTATGTCGCCCCGCTCGACGCGCCGGACTTCGCCGTACCCTTCGAGGATGGAGACCTGATCTTCCGTGAGCCTCGGGGAAGCCTCCCCGGTCGGCTTGACATATCCCTCCGTCATCTCTCCTCCGTTCGCAAGAGCTTCACGGCGATCCCCGCCCCGAGG
>JBPCNU010000094.1:0-6218 GCA_051000975.1 Rubrobacter sp. | reverse complement strand
CGCCAGAAGGACACACCGACTCCTCCGACAACCTCTACTCCTCCATCCCGTTCACCCTTACCCTGCAGGACGGGAAGGCTCGCGGCCTCCTCTTCGACAACCCCTCCCGGAGCGTCTTCGACCTCGGCAAGGAGGACGCGGGCCTCAACTCCTACGAATCCAGCGGCGGGGACATCGTCTACTACGTCTTCGTCGGGCCGACGCCGAAGGCCGTCCTCCGGCAGTACACCGAGGTTACCGGTCGCACCCCGATGCCGCCGATGTGGGCTCTTGGGAACCAGCAGTGCCGCTGGAGCTACGAGACGGCGGACGAGGTGCGCGAGATAGCGCGTCAGATGCGCGAGCGCGACATACCGTGCGACGTCGTCTACCTCGACATAGATTACATGGACGGGTTCCGGGTCTTCACCTGGGACGACGACGCCTTCCCCGACCACGAAAATCTGCTTGCAGAACTCAAGGCCGCCGGCTTCGACGTGGTGGCTATCGTAGACCCCGGCGTGAAGGTGGATGAGGATTATCCCGTCTACGTCGAGGGTCGAGACAAAGGGTACTTCATCAGGACGAGCGTCAACACCGAGTACCAGAACGCCGTGTGGCCGGGGGTGTGTGCGTTCCCGGACTTCGCGAGTGAGGAGGTCAGGAAGTGGTGGGGCGAGAACCACCGGGCGATGGTGGAGGGCGGTATCTCCGGGATCTGGTGCGACATGAACGAACCGTCGCTCTTTGTGCCGCATCAGTCCACGATGCCCGACGACGCGGTGCACAACTCCGGGGTCGAGAGCATTCGTCATGGTGAGATCCACAATGCCTACGGCCAGATGATGGTCAGGGGCGTGCGTGAGGGTCTTCTTGACATCGCCCCGGAGAAGCGTCCGTTCGTCATAAGTCGCTCGGGGTACGCCGGTCTGCAGCGGCACGCGCTGCAGTGGATGGGCGACAACTCCTCGTGGTGGGAGCATCTCTACATGGCGATGCCGCAGCTGATGAACGTCGGGCTCTCGGGCATCGCGCACGCCGGGGTGGACATCGGCGGCTTCTTCGACGACGCGAACGGCGAGCTACTCGCCCGCTTCACCGAGTTCGGGGTGTTTCAGCCGTTCTGTCGCAACCATTCGGCCAAAGGGAGCGCCAGCCAGGAGCCGTGGGCGTTCGGGGAGCCCTACGAGTCGGTGTGCCGGGCCATGATCTCACTCAGGATGCGTCTCCTCCCCCATTTCTACACCCTCTTCGAGGAGTCGCACAGAACGGGCGCGCCGATCCTCCGCCCCCTGCTCTTCGAGTACCCCGAGGACGATACGACCTACGCAGCCGACGACGAGTTCCTGCTCGGCGAGTCGATGCTGGTCGCCCCGATCACGAAACCCGGCATCGAACACCGACACGTCTACCTCCCCGCCGGGATGTGGTTCCACTACTGGACCGGAGAGAGGTTCGACGGCGAGCAGCACATCCTCGCCCATGCACCCTTGGGCCAGCCCGCGATCTACCTCAAGGCCAACGTCGCCCTGCCTCTCGGCCCGGTCAGGATGCACACCAAAGAGCTGACCGACGCTCCTCTAACGTACCTCGTCCACGCCGCCAGTAACAACGACGACATAGAAGTAGAAGGCTCCGGCGAGGCCCCGCTCTACGAGGATGCCGGAGACGGCTACGCTCACGAGAGCGGCGAATACGCCCGCCGCAACATCCGCACCGGGACGACCGCGCAAGAGACAACCATCACGATAGAAGAGCGTAAAGGTACCTTCACACCGGAACGAGACCTCGTCGTAGTAGACCTGCGAGGAATAGAGCGTCCCTCCGGCGTAACCGTAAACGGGGAAGACCACGACTTCGACTACGAGGACGGCTCCCTGAAGGTCCGACTGCCGGAGACCGCCGAAGCCACGAGCATCGTAGTGAGGTCTTAGTACGATTGTAGTAGAACCCTGGTAGAGAACCGTAGCGCGGGCCGCAGGGACTGTTCGTTGTTTCTGTGGCTTTGCGACGGCCGGCGGCTTACTCCGGTGCCGAGTCGTCCGCTATAGAAGCTGCCGCAAGCGCGGGTCGGTGAAGTCCTCGACGACGAGGAAGGCCCCCGCATCCGTGAGGTATTCCGGCTCCTGGGTCGAGGCGACGCCGACCGTGCGTATTCCGGCCCCGAGCGCGGAGGCTATCCCGGACTTCGAGTCCTCGAAAGCTATCGCCTCGCGTGGGGTGATCCCAACCCGCCGCAGTACTTCGAGGTACGGGGCTGGGTCGGGCTTCCCGGCGGCCACGTCATCCGCAACGACGACCTCATCGAAGCAGTCTTCGAGCCCGAGAGCCGCGAGTACTACTTCGGCGTTGGCGCGAGGGGCATTTGTGACGAGGGCCAGGATCGCCCCAGCCTCCTTCGCCTTGGATACGAAATCCAGAAGTCCCGGCGTCGGGATGAGGCCGTCCACCCGCTCGCGGAAGTGGGCCTCCTTCTCGTCCACCAGGGTGGCGGTCTCTTCGACAGACATGCCGGGGATGTACTCGGCGACGATCTCGGGGTTCAGGCGACCGGAGATGTTCGCCTGGTAGAAAGCCCGGTCGATGTCGAGGTCGCCGTGCTCGCGCAGGATGTCGGCCCAAGCCGGAAAGTGCAGCGAGTCGGTCTCGGCCACCGTCCCGTCGAGGTCGAAGAGCAGGGCCGTGATCCCATCCGGTCGGTCTGTTTCATACAGGGTCAAAGGGAGTCTCCGAAGATAGTGTCTCGAGAATGGTGTCTTCAGAAGCGATCAGAGGTAGCCGCCGAAGAGAACGGAGTTGAGGGCGCGTGTGATGATGAGGAGCGCGCCGATGTAGAGTAGGATGAAGAGGTGGCCGCGCTCGGCGTTTTTGCGGAGCGGGCTGGTCTTCCACTCGGCCATCCCGAAGAGGAGGTTTATGGCGCAGAGGCCCCAGACCCAGTAAAAGACGATGTACAGCGTCGCGTCGCCCTCCGGCTCCGCGTTGAAGGTCCCCCACCCGAAAGTCGCCGTCACGAAGACCGCAACGCCGATGGAGAGGACGAAGAGAACCTTGTTCTGAGGGCTTCTTCGTCCCCAGGCGAACCAGTTGCGGACCGCACCCGCGAAGCCGACTTTCTCCGGGGCGACCTCTTCGAAAAGCGTGCCGTCGTCGCCTTCGACCATCCGGCCTACCGGGTGCTTCTCCTGGTTCCCTTGGTTCTCCATATCGGTTCGTCTCACGCCCCAGATATTAGCAGCGACTCGGGTTCCGTCCGGTAAACCTGCTCTCAGAAACGGCTTACACAAGACCTACACAGCCTTCACGTTCGCTACCTCACCGCCGGTCATAGCGACTAGTTCCTCCGGCGTACAGGGAAAGACGGCGTGGGTGTGTCCGGCGGCGGCCCAGACCTCGCGGTTGTCGAAGAGGTCTTCATCCACGAAGGCATGAAGCCGCTCGGGGTGTCCGACGGGTGGGACGCCGCCGATGGAGTAGCCGGTCTTCGCCTTGACCAGGCGGGCATCCGGGCGTTCTACCGGCGAACCGAGCAGAGCCTCGACCTTCGACTCGTCTATCCGGTTCACACCGCTCGCGACGACGAGCAGGAGTTCGTCCGTCCCGGCGACCCGAAAGACAAGGGATTTGACGATCTGCGCGACCTCCACCCCGAGCGCGGCGGCGGCCTCCCCGGTGCTCCGGGCGGTCTCAGTGAGCGCGACGATACCGTTCTCGAAGCCCGCCTCCCGGAGCGCGGCTTCCACTCTCAGAACGCTCGCCTTCTTCGTAGGGTCAGGCACTTTAGTCCTCCATTTCGTCTCCCGGTCCGGCCTTTGAGAATGGTATAGGAAAGGTAGAATCCCGTGATGCGCCGACTCCTGATACTCGCCTGTTCGATAGTAATGGTGGACACGGTCTTCCACGCTGCTCTGGTGCCTTTGATCCCGTATTTCACCGATGAACTCGGCCTCTCGAAGCTGGGTGTCGGGGTGCTTACCGGGGCCTTCGGAGCGGGGGTTCTCCTCGGCTCGGTACCGGGCGGCTACCTCGTAAGCAAGGCCGGGGTGAAAGCCTCGGCGATCAGCGGCTTCGCCATCTTCTCCGTGACGAGCGTGGTCTTCGCGTTCGCGGAGAGCGGCTGGCTGCTCATCCTCGCCCGGTTCGGAGAAGGTTTCGGGAGCGCGCTCTCGTGGGTTGCGGCGTTTACGTGGGTGATCACGAACGTCGGAGGCGAGCGACGCGGGCAGGCCATCGGAACCTTGATGAGCAGCGCGGTCGTGGGCGCGCTACTCGGCCCCGTCGTCGGGAGCATCGCCGCCATCGTCGGTCTCACCCCCACCTTTATAACGGTCGCGGTCCTGGGGCTCGTCATCGCGGTCTGGGTCTACGCGACCCCCGCCCCGCCCCCGCAGCCGGATAGACTGTTCTTTCCGATGGTCCGCCGCCTCTTCGACAGGAACCTCGTAACGGGGATGTGGCTCGTTACGCTCTCGCCGCTGCTCTTCGGCGCCCCGATAGTCCTCGTCCCGCTCGCCCTAGACTCTCTGGGCTGGGGGGCGGCGGCCATCGGGGCGGTCTTTCTCGTCGCGGCCGGGCTGGAGGCCTTCGCCCAGCCGCTCCTCGGGCGGTGGTCGGACAGGGTCGGCTTCAAACTCCCGCTCGTCGCGACGCTCTCGGGTTCGGTCGTCCTGCTGCTCGTCTTTCCGTTCGCCGGAGAGGTCGGGCTTCTGCTGGCGGCTCTGGTCGTGCTGGCGGCGGTCTTCCTGAACGGTTCGGTAACACCGGGAACCTCGATGTTCTCCCGGGCCTCGGAAGGGGTCGGTGTGGATCAGGCCATAGTCTTCGGGGCCGTGAACTTCGCCTGGGCGACCGGCTCCGCGCTCGGTGCGCCGCTCGCCGGAGCCGTCTCAGACCTCGGCGGCCCGACCTACGGCGACACCCTCGCCTACCTGCTGCTCGCCGGAATCTGCACCCTCGCCCTCGTCAATATCTCCCGCCGCAAGAAGCTCGCCTGACCCCGCAGTCTTCTCTGTAGCTCGCGACGCTTGGCTTCTAGCTGGCGAACGCGGCGGCCCCGGCTTCGGCGACGATCTGATCCTGCTCGACCGTTCCGGCGCTCACTCCTATACCACCGACTATATCTTCGCCCCGGAGGAGCGGTATCCCCCCGGCGAAGATGACGAACTTGCCGCCGTTGGTGGTGTTGATGCCGAATATAGGCTCCCCGACCTGCGACGCCGCGCCGAGGTCGCGGGTCGGCATCTTGAACGCGAACGCCGTGAAGGCTTTGTTTATAGCAATGTCTATGCTTCCGAGGAACTACTCGTCCATCCTCACGAAAGCCTTAAAGTTACCGCCAGCGTCCACGACGGCTATATCCATCGGGCAGCCGATCTCCACCGCCCGCGCCTCGGCGGCTTCGATCACCGCCCGCGCCTGCGCAAGGCTTATGCTCTCCACAATGCGTCTCCTCTCTCCGGTTCTCCCTTTCCCACCTGCAACGCAACACAGGCTTCTTCTCGCCGCGACTCAGACGAGAGCGACAGAAAAGGCCGGAGAGTCTCCTCCCCGGCCCGGTGCTGCTACGAATTACTGCCGTGAATAAAGCGCGTTTCCAGTCAGGCTACTTCCTTGACCAGTGTTCCTCATCCACCTCGGTCTCACAGAGTTCCAGCGTGGCGGCGTGTCCGGTGAACTTGACGTGCTTGTTCACGGCGACCAGCGCCATCGGGCAGCAGAGAAAGACGCTCAGGGCCTCGCGGTGAGTGAGACGGTCGAGGTCGCGCCCGAGGTCCCCGAGCTTTTGGGCGTCGGTCTCTATAACGGACCGGGACATCAGGCTCTCGAACTCCACGAGCGGAGGTCCGAGGCGGAACGCGCCGCCGGAGTGGTAGTACTCGCGGTGTATGACCGCCGGAGGATAACCTGCCGCCAGATCAAACCAAGCATGCACGAGTACGTCGAAGTTCTGGGGGATCTTCTTCTCCACCAGAGCCTTCTGTGCGGCCGCAAGCCCCTCGTCCGGCACGGAGACCAGTTCCACCCTGATGCCCAGTGAGTCCCTGAAGCCGGCCACGAGGTAATCCGCGAGGCTCGCTACGTCGCTGGTCGTTGCGACGACGAGCGGTTTGTCCTGAGGCCAGCCGGCCTCTTCGAGCAGCTTCCTGCCCTTCTCCGGGTCGTAGGCGTACGGCTCGATGTCGGTCGGCGCGCCGGAGTACGGCGGCGACATCGCGGCGGCCGGATGAGCGTAGCCCTTC